>NZ_VUMX01000005.1:0-101358 GCF_009695985.1 Lactobacillus porci | reverse complement strand
CAATGTCCTTCAAGTTCAAATCTGACAGATCCTCAATGACTTCAACCGTGCCGAAGTCGGCGACTGTTAAGAAGGTATGATTGTCTGTATGCTTGCCCTCGATTCTGATGCCGCCTTTGGAATCTACCGGAAGCTTTTGCGAAGTGATGGTTCTAAAGCTTGCGCCATTTCTCAAAAAGCCGATAGATCCCTTGTGATACCAAGACTTGTGAAGCTGATTCTTGTGCTTTCCGTGCTTGTCTTTGGTAACGTTCATCTTAAAATTGTAGCGGGCTTTGGCATTCATGCCTTTGTCCGCTTTCTCCAAGCGCTTGCGGTACTGCGTGAAGTTAGTGTAGACGGTCTTGAGAAACTCATCGGCTGAATGCGATGACAAAAACAGCACGGACTTACTCCAGCGATCTAAGTCGTACTTGTCCTTGATAAAAGCTGCTTTTATCTTGTTGAGGACGTATTGAATGGGCTTTTTGCTGGCCGGCATAGGCCTTCCGATATGTTTAACGCCATATGTCTTAAAGAGATACTTTAAAGCGTACTGAAACAAAGCATTCTGGGTTTCCAATGCCTTCTTATGTTGGATTTTTTGCTTGTCAGTCAGCAGCACGTGGTACTGTCTGGTAAAGCCATACTTTTCGTCATTAGACACAGATGCACGCCTTCTTTCTCTTATTTTGCGCTACAATCATAACATAAAGAAAGAATGTATGCACTATGATTATTCATGAAAGAGGTTGCGTTTATAACTTTAATTTTCATCTAGTTTTCGTAACCAAGTATCGGAAAGAAGTCTTTGACAGCCCGGAAAAGGTTGGAGAAATGAAGGAGCTGCTTCAAAAAAGAGCGGCTATGTCAGACATCGACATCCAGCAAATGGAAGTAATGCCCGATCACGTTCACCTGCTAATCTCGTTTTCGCCAAAGCAGAGACCTGTAGATGTGGTTAAGGGGCTGAAAGGCTGGACGGCACGGAAATGGTTTGAGCTGCACCCGGAAACTAAACAGATGCTTTGGGGTGGTCATCTCTGGTCCCCGAGCTATTTCATGAGCACTTTAGGCGACATGAGCAAAGAAGTCGTGAAAAACTATATCGCATCTCAGTACACTGCAGCCATGAAAAAACAGCAGAATGGCAAGTATGGCGAATTGGAAAGAAGGAGAAGAAATAGAAACTAAAAAAGCGCCCCTCTGGGGCGCTTTTTCGTGCTTGACTCATGTCTAAAGACACGAGTCAAGCACGCTTTTTAATCAAAAGCGCTTGATCGCGGCCCAGGCAATGCCGCCAGCGGCCAGGAGGCCGAGGAGCGGCAGGACCAGGGAAGAGACAAAAGCGAAGAGGAGGCCAATGCCCAGCAGGAACATCAAGACCTTAAAGAGGCCGACGCCCAGCTTGAAGCAGAGCCACAATACAAACAAGAGACATAACAGCTCCAGCATTTTCTCACCGTCCTTATCTTAAGAGGCAATCATAGCAGATTTTGCCAGCTTAGGCAAAGATTAAGCCGCAAGCAATTACGACAATCCCGAGGATGATCCGGTACCAGCCGAATGGCTTGAAGTCGTGGGTCTGCACGTACTTAAGCAGGAACTTGATTGACAGGTAGGCCACGATGAAGGAGACCACCAGGCCGACCAGCAGGATAGCCAGCTGGTTGCCGACGAAAACGTGCCCGGTCTTGAAGAACTTGACCAGCTTCAGCAGGGAAGCCCCAAACATGGTCGGGATGGCCAGGAAGAAGGAGAATTCCGTGGAAACGAAGCGGCTGCAGCCAATCAGCATGGCCCCTAAAATAGTAGCCCCAGAGCGGGAAGTCCCAGGAACCAGGGACAGCACCTGGAAGCAGCCGATCAGCAAGGCCGTCTGGTAGCTCAAGGAGTTCAGGTTGGTCAAGCTTGGCTCCTTCTTGGAGTAGTAGTTTTCCAAGATGATGAAGAGCACGCCGTAGATGATCAAGGTGGCTGAGATCACCTGCCAAGTAGTCGCGTGGGCTTCAAGCCAGTCGTTTAAGGGCAGGCCGATGATGACTGACGGCAGGACGGCCACGATGACCTTGAACCAGATCTGCCAGGTCTGGCCCTTTTCCCGGCTGCTCTTCTTTGGCGAGAAGGGGTTCAGCTTGTGGAAATAGATCACGATCACGCTGAGGATGGCTCCCAGCTGGATGACCACCATGAACATGTCGATGAAGGCCTTTGGCTGACTAAGCTTGACTACGTAGTCGGCCAGGTACAAGTGGCCCGTGGAGGAGATTGGCAGGAATTCCGTGATCCCTTCAACGATGCCGAGGATAATTGCTTTAAAGATATCTAACATAAAACTTCCTAACTATTCAGTAAACAAGACGTGGGTGCCTTCTGGCACTTGAATATTTTTGACCAATGGGGTCAGGCTGCCGTCAGCCGCGTTTCTGGCGTAGAGAGTCGCGTTGTTGGTGTTTTGGTTGGCCGCAACGACGTACGCTTCTTCTTCATCCCAGTTGAAGTCGCGGGGAAATTCGCCAAAAGTTGAAACTCTTTGGATCAGCTTCAGGGTGTGGTCGGCCTTGACTTCAAAGACGGCAATGGAGTCGTTGCCGCGGTTGGAGACATAGATGAAGCGGCCGTCCTTGGACATGCGGATGGCCGCGGCCCCGTTGTGCTTGTCCCAGTCAGCCGGGATCGTGGAGTAGGTGGCCACGTTCTGGAACATCCAGCTGGCTTCGTCAAACTTGACCACGTTGACCTGGCTTGAGAGTTCCCCGGTCACGTAGAAGTACTGGCCGCTTGGATCAAAGACCAGGTGGCGGGTGCCGAAGCCGTCCTCGTTCTGGTAGCTGGCCAGGTGGCTGAGCTTGCCGTCCTTAAAGGCGTAGAAGTCGACTCTGTCTTGGCCCAGGTCGCAGGAGACCAGGTGACCGCCTGGCGTCTCATCGAAGTAGTGAGGGTGGGCGGTATCCTGCTCAGGCTTTGGCCCCAGGGCCCGGTCTTCGTGCTTGACCTGGTCCAGCAGGGTCAGCTGGCCTTGTTCGTCATAGCTGATCACGGACAGCATGCCAGTGTGGTAGTTGGCCGTGTAGAGCAGCCGCTTGTCCTGGTTGATGCCGACGTAGGCCGGGGATGACCCGTCGTGGATCAGCTGGCTGACCAGCTTGCCGCGGCGGTAGGCGGCGATGCCGCCTTGGCCGTTTTCGTTCTTGATGGTGAAGATCAAGTCGCCGGCCTTTTGGAAGTAGGTTGGGCCGCCAACTTTAACTACGTTCCGGCCTTGTTCAAGGTGGGCTTCATTGCCAGCGCCGATGAAGTCAAACTGATAGATGCCTTCAGATTCGTGCTTGGTGTATCCACCAATTAAAATATGCATGTTAACCTCCTTAATCAATACACAAAAGTTCAACTTACATATTAATATGATAAGATGCAATTGTCGACAGTTCCTTAAGACGCGTTAAGAATTATTAAGCTTTTTTCTTGGCCATGCTTCTTAAGTTGTGCTGGCTAGTATGTTAGAATTTAATCAGGTGATAAAAATGAAATGGATTTCTACTATTAAAAAAATTGGGCCAAAAGCAATCAGCCCAGAAGACCGAGTTGTTATTTTGTTTGGCGAAAGCGCCAATGAAGAGTTAGCTGACGTTTCCGTCATTCAAGAATTTGACGCGGATACCCCAGCTGCCAGCATCGTATTGAAGAAGGGCGATACCATCACGATTGACGGCATTACCTACGATATCGAATACACTGGCTCCCTGGTCAACAGCAACCTGAAGAAGCTGCAGCACGCAAGCCTCTTCTTCACGACTGAAGTGCCAAAGAAGCCAATGTCCAACGCTATCTACGTCGACTGCCCAGCCGACCAGGAAATGCCAGTCTTCAGAGTGGATGACGAAATCGTTTACGAACACCTTTAGAAGAGTGGCAAGATGAAGAAGAAGAAGGACAACATCTTCACGCAGTGGGTGCTTGACAACCGCTTCAGCGTAGGCCTGATCAATATTTTTCTGTGTCTGGTCATCGTCCTGATCTTCAACAAGGTTTCCTTTGTCCTGAACCCAGTCAAGACCTTCATGTGGGCCATCCTGCCGCCAGTGATTTTAGCCTTGCTGCAGTACTACTTGATGAACCCGGTGGTGGACTGGCTTGAAAAGAAGTTCAAGGTGCCGCGGACGGTGACGATTCTACTGATTTTCGCCCTCGTCATCTGCTTCCTGGTTTGGATGATCAATACCCTGATTCCTTTGCTCCAGCACCAGATTCAGTCATTGATCGACAACTGGCCTTCAATTTGGAAGAATGCCTCTGAAGCCGTGCAAGGAGTCCTCAAGGACCCCAGAATGGGGACGGTGCGTGCTTCCATCGACAAGCAGCTGGCCAGCCTCCAGAAGAACATGAGCCAAATTGGCGACAAAGCGATCGGCAATGCCCTGAGCAGCCTGACCAGCGCCGTCAACGTCGCGGCAACGGTCTTCATGACCCTGTTCACGGCTCCCTTTATCCTGTTCTTCATGCTCAAGGACGGGCACGAATTGCGGCCTTACCTGGTCAAGTTCGCGCCTGAGCGCTGGGAAAAGGCAACCAGTGAGCTGCTGCATGAGGTCAACGCGGCTTTGTCCTCTTATGTCAGAGGGCAGATGAGCGTGGCCTTCTGCGTTGGCATCATGTTCTTCATCGGCTATTCCATTATCGGCCAGTCCTATGGTGCGGCTTTGGCGATCTTCGCGGGATGCATGAACCTGATCCCTTATTTTGGGACCACGATCGGCTTGATCCCGTCTTTGATCGTCGCGGCCGTAACCTCCTGGTCAATGGTCTTGAAGGTTTTGCTCGTCTTTGCCATTGAACAGGTGATCGAAACCCGGGTGATCAGCCCGATGATCGTGGGCAACCGGATGAAGATGCACCCAGTGACGACCATCATCGTCATGCTGGGGGCAGGATCCGTCTGGGGCCTGTGGGGCGTGGTTGCCGGAATTCCCCTGTATGCCGTTTTGAAGATTTTTGTCAGTCGCTTCTACAACTACTACCGCAAGGTTTCACACTTGTACAACGATGACGGGGAAGCGGCGGAAACGGAGGCCAAGGCTGACTTAGGCGAAGAGCAGAAAGGAAAATAATGACCAATCATATTGTTTTGTTTGAACCGGAAATTCCGGATAATACGGGCAACATTGCCCGGACCTGCGCGGGGACCAATACCGTCCTGGACTTGATTGAGCCTCTGGGCTTCCAGTTGGATGACAAGCACCTCAAGCGGGCCGTCCTGGACTACGGCGGCGAGGTCGAGCTTCACCGCCACGACGACTTGCGCGCTTTCCTGGCCAGCCTGCCGGAAAACGCGGAGATGTACCTGATCTCCAAGTTCTCCAGCAAGTCCTATACGGACGTGGACTACACTGACGAGAGCAAGGACTACTTCTTCGTCTTCGGACGGGAAACGACTGGCCTACCTGAGACCTTTATGCGACAATATGAGGAACGCAACCTGCGCATCCCTATGTCCGACAAGATCCGGGCCTTCAACCTGTCCAACTCCGCGGCGATCGTGATTTTTGAAGCCCTGCGCCAGCAAGGCTTTCCAAATATGGAAAAATCCCACCACTACGCCAACGACAAGCTGAAGGACGACTATAACCGGCCTGGCCGCTACCAGCGCAGCCTGGGGCATTAGGCCGGCTTCAGAAAGAAAATTAAAGAAATACATGAGGTAACAAAATGGATTTTAACAAGCAAACCCCAATCATTGTCCGCGCCTTTCACTATGACCTGCTGGACGAGCCAGAAGAAAAGAACGAAGTCAACGTAGCCATCCGCCAAGTGGTCGCAACTGCTGACGACGGCACTGAAGACGCGGGTGAAGCGGGCGGCTACTACGAAGTTGCCGTTGTTTACGACGTGACTCCAGATGAAGAAAACTCCATTGAAATCTCCGGCGTGAACACCCAAGTAGTCCAATTGCTGGGCTACCATGGCGACGGCCAGGACCTGGACCAGGAAACCTACCGCCTGCTCAGCCGGCCATTGGTTGAGTACATTGAAACCTTGACTTACGAAGTAACGCAAGTTGCTTTGGAAGAACCAATCAACCTGGACTTCCAACCTAATTTTTAAGCGCTAAGCAGGTGAGTACATGCCTAAAAGAAAAAGGCAGGCAAGAAAAAAGAAAGCATCAACTAAAAAAACAGAATCATTGAACTGGGTGGTTACCGGGATTTTACTGATCTTGGTAGCCATTTTGGCGTTTTTGCGCTTTGGCTGGCTGGGCAATCAGACGGCCAACCTCCTGCGCCTGCTGGTCGGCGACAGCTACCTGCTCTTGGCGGGGCTCATGGCGATGTTTGGCTTGGTCATGCTGGTCTACAGCAAGCCGCCCCGCTTTGGCTTCAAGCGCAGCAGCGGCTTGGTCATGGCCTATCTGGCCCTGCTCGTGCTCTTCAGCAGCCGCTTCTTTTTGGCCAGGGACGTCCACAGTGACTTCATGCTGGCCTTTAAGACGATCATGGGTGAGGAATTTGCCCGCGCCAACGTGACGGTCAAAGTCGGCGGCGGCTGGCTGGGCAGCCTCCTGTTCTCCTGGCTTTACCCGCTTTTGGGCGAGGCCGGCAGCAGCTGCCTGGCCGTCTTGGCCTTGGTCAGCGGAATCTTGATGTTCTTTGACGTCAAGTTCCGGACCATCCTGGGCCTTTTTCAAAAAATCAGCCGGACCTTTATTGCCCAGACCCGGGATGGGGCCGGGCAGATGAAGAGCCGCTATGACCAGGCTCGGGAAAAGCGCCAGGAGGCCCGCTTGCAGGCGGCTAAAGCCGCTCCTGAAGCAGAGTCGCCAAACCGGGCCAAGCTGCGCGACCCATTGGCTGGCCTTGGGCCGGTCAAAGACAAGATCAAGGACCAGGTCAAGGCCAAGCAGCCGGTTCCTGAAGAAGCGCCATCGCTGCCGACGATTCAAGTGGCCGAGCAGCACGCTGATCCCGATGACCTGCAGGTCAACCATTCCCTTGAGGCTGACGATTTGCCAAAGCCGCGCTCACGTGCTGAAGAAGATCAGAAGATGATCTTGGCCGACAGCCAGGTTGACCACGGCCTGGACCAAGAAGTGGAGCCAGTTGGGAGCGACCATTATGAATTGCCGCCGATCTCGCTGCTCAACCCGGTCAAGGCGAGCGATCAAAGCCAGGACAAGGACCTGATTGCCAGAAACACGGCGATTTTGGAAAAGACCTTCAACAGCTTCGGCGTCAAGGTCAATGTCAAAAAGGCGATTCTGGGGCCGACGATCACCCGTTATGAGGTGCAGCCGGCCGTTGGGGTCAAGGTATCCAAGATCGTCAACCTAGCCGATGACCTGGCCTTGGCCCTGGCTGCCAAAGACATCCGGATTGAAGCTCCGATCCCAGGCAAGCCGTACATTGGGATTGAAGTGCCCAACCAGAAGAGCACGGTCGTGGCCTTTAAAGAGGTCATGGAGCACCAGGATTCCAAGTCCCGCGAAGACCCCATGTGCGTGCCTTTGGGCAAGGACGTTACCGGCCAGATCATCAGCGCCAACCTGGCCAAGATGCCCCACCTGCTGGTGGCCGGGTCAACCGGCTCCGGCAAGTCCGTGGCCATCAACACCATTTTGACCAGCATCTTGATGAAGGCGCGGCCTGAAAAGGTCAAGCTGGTTCTGATCGACCCCAAGATGGTCGAACTGTCAGTCTACGCTGGCATTCCCCACTTGCTGATTCCCGTCGTGACCGATTCCAGATTAGCCGCCAAGGCCTTGAAGAAGGTCGTTGACGAGATGGAGCGGCGCTACAAGATTTTTGCCGCGGGCAGCGTCCGCAACATGGACGAGTACAATGCCAAAGCCGAAGCCAACAACGCGGACAAGTCCAAGCCAGTCATGCCGGTGATGCCATACATCCTGGTCGTGGTCGACGAATTGAGCGACTTGATGATGGTCGGGGGCCACGAAGTCGAAGGCTCAATCGTCCGCTTGGGGCAGATGGCCCGGGCAGCCGGCATTCACATGATCCTGGCGACCCAAAGACCCAGCGTTGACGTCATTACTGGCCTGATCAAGGCCAACGTGCCATCCAGAATTTCTTTTGCCGTTTCCAGCGGGGTCGACTCCCGGACCATTTTGGACCAAGTCGGTGCCGAAAAGTTGCTGGGCCGCGGGGACATGCTCTACATGCCGATTGGGGCTTCCAAGCCGGAAAGAATCCAAGGGGCCTACATCACGGTCGACGAGGTCGAGAACGTGGTTGACTGGGTCAAGAAGCAAAAGGAAGCGGACTACGATGAAGAGATGATTCCGCAGGCCGGAGACGAGGAGGAAGACAGCAAGAGCGAGGAGCCAGACGATGAGTACTACCAGCAGGCCGTCGACCTGGTCCGCCGCCAGCGCCAGGCTTCCGTCTCCATGCTCCAGCGCCGCTTTAGAATTGGCTACAACCGAGCCGCCCGGCTCATTGATGAAATGGAAGACCATGGCGTGGTCGGACCTTCAGAAGGGTCTAAGCCGCGCAAGGTCCTCCTGCCAGCTGAAGGACAAGATGAATAATGAACAATGCCTTGAATATTGCAATTGAAAAAAACGAAAAATTCACGACAGCCAATCTTGGCTGTTTTTTGCGCTTACCGCTGACCCGCCACAACATGGCCTTTGCCTCCTTGCTGTGCCGGATGCAGATGGACGCCTCAAACGCCTACCCGTCAGTGGGCCAGCAGCTCCTGCGCCTGGAAGAACTGTATTCCATGCGCTTTGAGGCTACGGTCCAGCTGTATGGGAAGGACCTGATCCTGTCCTACTTGGCCGATTTTGTCGAACCCCAGCAGATCCTGGACCCTGACTACACCTATGAGACCGTCATGGAGACTTTTGCCCAGCTGGTCACGGGGCCGCTGCTCAGCAAGGAAGTCCTGGAATTGGCCCAAAGACAGCTGGCCGATGACTACCAGACCCTGATGGCTGAGCCAAGCAACTATGCCCTGGCGGCCTTCTTTGACAACTGGTACGCCAGCCAGCCCGACTATGCCAGCTCCTTCATGGGGCCGATTGACCTGATTGAAGACGCGACGGTGCAAGAGATGAACCGTTTCGTGGCCAGCCTGCCGGCCATGCCGGTCGTCTTTTTGGGCAATGCCTATGACAAGGGACAAGTCGAGCGTCTGGCCAAAAAGTACTTCAACTACAAGGGGCTGACCCGCGAATTCGCGGATAATGCCTTAAAAATCAAGGCGCCAAAGCTTGACCTTGAAAAAGCAGAAGTTCAGGGCAACCAGCAGGCCCAGCTCTTTTTGGGCTATGCCTATAGCGGGGCGGGCAATTTGCCAGACCAGATCACTGGCCTGGTCCTGCGCCACTATTTAACCGGCGAGCAGTCTTCCCGCCTGTTTACCAAGGTCCGCGAGGAGAATGGGGCGGCTTACGCGGTTGAGTCCAGCTGGTTTGTCGATAATTCCCTCTTTTTGATCAACGCGGGTTTGGATCCGGAAAAAGTGGACCGGGCCAAGCAGATCATTGTTGAGGAAATGAAGAAGGTTGCCGCCGGCCGGATCGATCCTGGCCTGCTCAAGCAAAGCAAGCAGGCGCTGGTCAACCAGACCCTGTTAGGCCAGGACCAGGAAAGCTGGCTGCTCTCCAAGCAGCTGCGCGGGGAGCTGAAGCCAGAGTACGCGGATTTTGACCAGATCAAGGCAGCCAAGGCCGTGACGGTCAACAAGCTGCGCGAGTTTGCCCAAAAGCTGATTTTGAATGAAAGCTATGTATTAAGATGATAAAACCGACGATTATTAAGAAAAACTACCCGTCCGGCTTCAAGGCTGAGATCATCCTCCGCCCCGGCTTCAACCGCCGCTTCATGGGGATCATCGTCGACTTTGGCTCAAGCGACGACCAGCCCGTGCCCGGCTTGGCCCACTTTTTGGAGCATAAGCTGTTCGCGCAGGAGTCAGGCGACCTGTCCCTGGAATTTGAGAAGCTGGGCAGCGATGTCAATGCCTTTACCTCTTTCAACGAGACCATGTATTACGCCAGCGGGGTAAAGAACGTGGCGCCGACGATCGACCTGCTGTTTGATTTGGTCGGCAAGCCCTACTTTACCGATGAAAACGTTAAGAAGGAAATTCCGATCATACAGCAGGAGCTGGCCATGTACCAGGATGAGCCGGACTGGCCCCTGGGGGATGTATTGATGCGGAGCGTTTATGGCGACAGCAACCTGGCCATTGACGTAGCCGGGACTAAGGAGTCCATAGCCAGCGTCGACAAGAAAAAGCTGCAAAAAGCCTATGATGACAACTACCTGGCTGGCCGGATGTCCTTCGTGGCCTGCGGCGATTTCTCAGACAACCAGGTCAAGACCATCTTCCGCCAGGTCGGTCATTTGCAAGAAACGCTCATCAAGCCAGGGAGAGGCCCGCAGGCGGGCAAAAAGGTCAGGAACAAGCGCCAGCCGAAGGAGCCCCTGGTTCTTTCCGGGGGGAGCGTGCCATTGTTTGCCGTCTGCCTCAACTTGAAAAACTTTAAGAAAGTGTTAGACAGTCAGGACCTGGCCCAAATTCTCCTGGAAATCATGTTAGAATCAAAATTGGGTTCAGCCAGTGCCTGGTATGCTAAAATGCGCCGTGGCCAGCTGCTCAACCAGCCGCTCCAGATCAACGTCACCTATACCCGCCAGGGCAACTATGCCGTGATCATGGGGATGAGCCCAGATGCCCGGAAGGTAATTTCCGCCATCAAAGAAGAACTGGCCCCCAAGGCCCTGTTTGCTGCCAGCAAATTGCCTGCCATGCGGGAGTTCTTCAACCTGCAAAAGCGGGTCTGGCTGGCCCAGACCGTCCGCAGCCTGAACAATATCGCGGGCTTGGCAGTGGAATTGGCCGAAGAGAGCCTTGACGATGAGGATCTTTTTGAAAACGTGGCCAAGATGCAGGCTTTGAATTTTGATGAATACTGCAATTTCTGTGCCAGTCTGCTGGACAAGGCGGGCTTTTACTCAGCCTTGATCGAAGTGGATGACGCGGACGAGGAAAAAGACGAAAACGACGAGGAAGAGGACTGATAAACGCAATGAAACGCGCGATCATCTTTGGGGCGACCGGCGGGATCGGCCAGGCAATTGCCAAGCGCTTGGCCAAGTCCGGCTGGTCCCTTTATCTGCATTGCAATTCCAACTGGAACGAGGCGGAGAATCTGGCCACCAGTTTAATGGACCAATATCCCAGCCAGGATTTTCTGCCAATTAAGCTGAACTTCTTGGCTGAAGACGAGGAGCTGCTGGCTTTTGTCAAGGGCTTGCTGCCGGTCAACGCGGTCGTATTTGCCCAAGGGATTACCAACTATGACTTTTTGGGCCGGCAGAGTTCAGAAATCATTGACCGGATCATCAAGGTCAACCTGGAAAACCCGATCAAGCTGACCAAGATGCTGGAAGACCAGCTGCTCAAGCACGATCACAGCCGGATCGTCTACTTGGGGTCGGTCTATGGCGGCCAGGGGTCAGCCATGGAGGCGGTCTACAGCGCCACTAAGGGCGGGATTTCCCGCTTTGCCCAAGCTTATGCCCGGGAAGTGGCCTCAAGCCGCTTCACGGTCAACGTGGTCGCGCCTGGGGCCGTCAATACGGCCATGAATGCCATGTTTTCCGCGGAAGCCCTGGATGAGCTGGCTGAGGAGATTCCAGCGGGCCATTTGGCCAAGCCAAAGGAAATTGCCTACTGGGTCGACTGCCTGTTGAATCCTGAAAGCGATTACTTGACAGGGCAAACCATCTATGTTACCGGGGGATGGCTAGAATAATCAAGTTATTGTGCTATAATTGGTAATCAGATTTTAAGTTTTTGAAGAGGTTAACAATGTCAGGCATCGGAGAGAAGTTACGCAAAGCAAGAGAGGCCAAGGGCCTTTCCATTTCAGATATCGAAAAGACGACCAAGATTCAAAGCCGCTACTTGGAAGCGATCGAAAACAATGAATTCGACAAGCTCCCAGGCGACTTTTACGTACGGGCCTTCATCCGCCAGTACGCCCAGATCGTTGGTCTTGACGGCAAGGAGCTGCTGAATGAGTATTCTGAAGCGCCAGTCAATGAAGTTTCAAACGAAGACTACGCTGAGGCAGAGCAGCCAGCTGAAGAGGAAGAAGCAGAGCCGGAAAAACCGGAAGAACCTGAGCCAAAGGCCGAGCCAGAGCCAAGATACGAAGCACCGGCCCGTCCAGCTGCCCCGCAGGCACCAAGAAAGCCAGCAGAAAACCGCGGAAGCGACAATGCCAAGTGGCGCCGGCTCGTGCCGCGCTTGGCTATCGGCTGCGGGATCGCTTTGCTGGTCTTGGTAGCCGCCATTGCTTTTGCCAACTCCCGCAAGGGGCAAAATACTGCCGGTGAGGGTGCTTCAGGCTCAAGCGTGACGATTTCTTCCAAGAAGAAGTCCTCAAAGAAGAGCAGCTCAGCCTCATCATCAAGCAAGAAGAAGACCAGCGCGGTCAAAGTGGCCAAGCTTGGCGGCAATGCTTACCGCGTCACTGGCCTGAAGAGCTCAGCGCCATTGGTTGTCCGTTCAAGCAGCCAAAGCATCTACTACTACGTTTCAGTCAACAACGCGATCACCAACCAAGGCACCCTGCAGTCTGGTGAAAAGCACACTGAAAGCGTGAAGAACAACTCAATCGTGATCGTCTACCTGGGCACGGACACTGGCGTCAGCGTAACGGTTGCCGGCAAGAAGATTCCGTTCACGCCAGTCAACGGCACTAGCCGCCTGACGATCTACTTGGGCAAGGAAAGCTCAAGCAGCCAGTCCAGCTCAACGACGCACCAAAGCAGCACGAGCACGCAGAGCAGCTACAGCTCAGCAAGCAGGTCACAAGCTTCAAGCTCATCATCACGTGCTAGCTCAGCACCAAGCAGCCAAAGCCATGCAAGCTCAGCTTCATCCGCGTCATCATCAAGCAGCCAGCAGTCCAGCTCCAGCAGCCAGCGGGACACTTCAAGCTCATCTCAAAGAGTCAACGCTGCTAAGAGCAGTGCTCCAGCAGTCAGCTCATCCAGTTCAGTTGCTTCCAGCAACAAGTAAGTCAAACTGAATATCGAAACAAGAACAAGCAATATTAGTGAGGGTTAATAAGAAATGAATTTACCAAACAAACTGACCGTTTTCCGGATCTTCCTGATCCCTGTCTTTATGCTGCTGATTATCTGCGGCTGGCCAGCAGGCTCATTCACGCTTGCCGGCACGACCATCTACTGGAGCAGAGTAGTGGCCATGATCGTTTTTGCCGTAGCTTCAGCAACTGACTGGTTTGACGGCCACATTGCTCGTTCACGCAACATGGTTACCAACTTTGGGAAGTTTGCCGACCCATTGGCGGACAAGATGCTGACCATGACCGCCTTCATCTTCTTGGTATCCTTGAACCTGGCTCCAGCTTGGATCGTAGCTATCATCGTCTGCCGTGAGCTGGCCGTAACTGGCTTGCGGTTGATCGTCGTTGAAAACGACGGGGAAGTTATCGCGGCCAAGATGCCAGGCAAGATCAAGACGACTTGCCAGATGCTGTCTATCATCTTCCTGCTTTTTGGCGACATCTTCCACATTGGGACGGTTCTGCTGTGGCTTGCCCTGATCTTCACCATCTACTCAGGGATTGACTACTTCCGTGGCTCATGGAGCGTCTTCAAAGGCTCAATGTAATTATGATTAGAAGTTGCCCTTAAACGGGTAGCGCTTTAAAACACCCATCGTTAGATGAGTGTTTTTTGTTTGGTTTTGAAAAAGCTTTACGCAGCCTTGGGGGCACAGTAGGGTACTTTTCGGGACTTGATTTTGGCAAAACCGCGTCCCCCGTTCCCCGCAACCAACGCCGCTTATCCAAGGCAGCTCTTTTTTGGCAGATTCGCTGTTTTTTCGGTAAAAAGGGGCTGTTTTCGTGTAATAGTAGGTGGAGGGAAATTATTTTGAACTGCTGTTCGCTTTTTTCTTGCATTTACGCATGGGTTCAAAGTATAATACATTTAGTGAAAATCTCCAGGAGGTTACAATTTGGCTAAAGATGAAAAGCAAGCCGCTCTTGAAGCTGCTTTAAAGAAAATTGAAAAGAACTTTGGTAAGGGTGCCGTAATGCGGATGGGCGAAAAGGTTGATACCCAGATCTCAACCGTTCCATCAGGCTCATTGGCACTGGACGCGGCCCTTGGCGTGGGTGGCTATCCCCGGGGCAGAATCGTGGAAGTCTACGGGCCGGAATCATCCGGTAAGACCACGGTTGCCCTGCACGCCGTGGCTGAAGTGCAGAAGCGCGGCGGCACGGCTGCCTATATCGATGCCGAAAACGCCATGGACCCAGCTTACGCTGAAGCCTTGGGCGTTGACATCGACCAATTGATTCTGTCGCAACCAAACACTGGTGAAGAAGGGCTGCAGATCGCTGACACCCTGATTTCCAGTGGGGCCATTGACATTGTGGTCGTTGACTCTGTTGCGGCCCTTGTCCCACGGGCGGAAATTGAAGGCGAAATGGGCGACTCCCACGTTGGCCTGCAAGCCCGGCTGATGAGCCAGGCCCTGCGCAAGCTGTCTGGGACTATCGCCAAGACCAAGACCATCGCCATCTTCATCAACCAGATCCGTGAAAAGGTTGGCGTCATGTTCGGCAACCCGGAAACTACTCCAGGCGGCCGCGCCCTGAAGTTCTACTCAACCATCCGGCTGGAAGTCCGCCGGGCTGAGCAGATTAAGCAAGGGGCCAACGTGATCGGCAACCGGGTCAAGATCAAGGTCGTAAAGAACAAGGTCGCTCCGCCATTCAAGGTGGCCGAAGTCGACATCATGTACGGGCAGGGAATCTCCCAGTCCGGTGAGCTGCTGGATATGGCGGCTGATCAGGACATCGTGGACAAAGCCGGCTCATGGTACTCCTACAAGGGCGAAAAGATCGGCCAAGGCCGGGAGAACGCCAAGAAGTACCTGGAAGAGCACCCAGACATCTATGAAGACATCCAAGGGCAAGTCCGCAAGGCTTACGGCATTGATGCTGAATCAATCGCTGACCGCGAAAACCCAGAGAAGATCAAGGAAAAGCGGGAAAAGGAAGCCGACGGCAAGGCCAAGGCAGCTGACAGCAAGCAGGAGAAGGATCCTGAGCCAGTTGCTAAGGACGACAAGGCCCAAGGCTAATAAGAAGGCCAGAGCTCATCGGCAGCTCAATCTTAAGGATAAGGACCAGCCAACCGGCTGGCCCTTATCCTTTTTTGATGCCGGTCGCCAGTTAATGTAGATTGACTAGACCCCAGATATAAATTATGATTAACTATGTGCGAATAATTCTAGAAATAAGGGCGACGAAACTATGACGAATACAACTTTGATTCTCGCAGGAGTCGCTGTAATTTTTCTTATTTCGATTGTCGTGGGATTCTTGATCGGCTACGGGGTGCGCAAGCACCTCTGGGAAAGCAAGGCGGCCAACGCCCAGCATGACGCCGACCATATTTTGGCTGACGCCAGGGCGGAAGTTGAAACCGCCAAGGCTGAGGTCTTGGCCCAGAAGCAGGCAGCTGAAGCCGTCAAGCGGGATGCTGAAACTGACAAGAAGGCCAAGATCCTGGAAGCCCAGGAAGAGATCAGGGATTACCGGCAGAAAGTTGAAGACGAGCTCAATGTCCGCCGCGATGAAGCGGCCCGCAAGGAGAACCGTCTCCAGCAGAAAGAAGATACCCTCGATCACCGGAGCAGCATGCTCGATGACCGGGAAAATCAACTCACACAAAAGAAGAACCAAATCAAGCAGCAAGAGGAGCGGGTCTCCCAGAAGCTGGCTGAGGCGGATGAACTGGTGGCCCAGCGTCAGGCCAAGCTGCTGGAAGTAGCGCGCTTGGACGAGGATGAGGCCAAGAAGCTGGTCCTGGCCAACGTTTCTGACCACTTGGTCAAGGAAAAGGTCGACATGATCCGGGCCAATCAAGAAGAGATTGATGCCAAGGCGGATCGCTATGCCCACCAGGTCATTATCGATGCCATCCAAAGCAGCGCGGCGGACACGGTCGCTGAAACCACGGTTTCCGTGGTGGATCTGCCAAACGATGACATGAAGGGCCGGATTATCGGCCGCGAAGGGCGGAACATCCGCTCCTTTGAGGCCATGACCGGGGTCGACTTGATCATTGACGATACGCCAAAGACGGTCACCCTGTCCGGCTTTGACTCTATCCGCCGGGAAGTAGCCAAGCGGGCTTTGCAGAAGCTGATCAAGGATGGCCGCATCCATCCGGCCCGCATCGAAGAGATGGTTGACAAGGCCCGCAAGGAAGTCAATGACGACATTTACGAGGCTGGTGAAAGTGCCCTGATGGAACTGGGCATCCACCGGATGAACCCAGAACTGGTTAAGACCCTGGGTCGCCTTAAGTACCGGACTTCCTATGGCCAGAACGTCTTGGCCCACTCAATCGAAGTCGGCAAGCTGGCCGGCACGATGGCCGCTGAGCTTGGTTTGGATGAAAAATTAGCGGTTCGCGCGGGATTATTACACGATATTGGCAAGGCGATTGACCACGATATTGAAGGTTCCCACGTTGAAATTGGTGTTGAACTGGCACGCAAGTACCATGAACCTGACTTGGTAGTCAATGCGATCGCGGCTCACCACGGCGATGTGCCAAAGCTGTCATTTATCGCGGAACTGGTTGTTGCGGCTGATACGATTTCATCAGCCCGCCCAGGCGCAAGAAGCGAGAGCTTGGAGAACTACATCCGCCGCTTGACTGAACTGGAAGACATTGCTGGCAGCTATGACGGCGTCAAGCAGGCTTATGCCATCCAGGCCGGACGCGAAGTCCGCGTGATGGTTGAGCCGGGCAAGATCTCTGATGAGCAGACGACCGTTCTGGCCCACGAAATTCGTGACCGGATCGAGAAGGAACTCGATTACCCAGGCAATATCAAGATTACAGTAATACGTGAGAAACGGGCAGTTGCCGTTGCAAAATAAAACTAAAGGGGTCCAGTTGACTGGATCCCTTTTTTGCTGATATTATTTCTTTTATTTTGTTTTTGCCTTTATTTTTTCTTAGTGACTGGCTTTTTAGGTCAATTATCGCTAAAATTGCTTGTGAATTTGGCGAAAAGGCCGACAACTTGTATAATGTTTCTAGTTTATTAAGAAAGTTGCGTTACATGTTTAAGATTATCGTTGACCTCTTTTTGATGGTCATTATCCAAGCGGCGATCACCCCCTTTATCCGGCGTCTGGCCTTCGTTTTAGGGGCGGTCGACAACCCCAATGCCCGGCGGGTGAACAAGAAGCCAATGCCCACCATTGGCGGCTTGGGGATTTTTGTTACCTTTAACATCGGGGCTTTCATCCTCTTGCGCGAGCAGTTTCCGACCCATGAGCTATTTTCGGTGCTGCTGGCTTCAAGCGTCATTATTTTGACGGGGATGATCGATGACATTTTAGAACTTAAGCCGGGGCAAAAAATGGTCGGAATCTTTGTCGGGGCCATGATCGTCTACTATTTGGCGGGCATTCAAATGAACGTGATCAATATTCCCTTTACCCACCGCAGCTTCTACCTGCCGTGGTACTTAAGCCTGCCGATCACGATTTTCTGGATTCTGGCCCTGACCAACGCCGTCAACCTGATTGATGGCCTGGACGGGCTGGCTAGCGGGGTATCCTGCATTTCCCTGTTGACGATGGGGATCGTGGGCTACTACTTCTTGAGAAACCAGGGCCTGTACGTGCCGATTGCCTGCTTCATGCTGGCCGTCTGCCTGATTGGCTTTTTGCCTTACAATTTCAATCCGGCCAAAATCTTCCTGGGCGACACTGGGGCCTTGTACCTGGGCTTCATGATCGCGGTCCTGTCTTTAAAAGGGCTCAAGAACGTGACCTTTATCTCCCTCCTGGTGCCGGTGCTCATCCTTGGCGTGCCGATTTCAGACACGGTCTATGCGATGATCCGCCGCAAGCTCAACAAGCGGCCGATTTCCCAGGCGGACAAGCACCACCTCCACCACCAGCTGATGAGTCTGGGCTTGACCCAGCGGCAGACGGTCTTGGTCATCTATGCCTTGTCTTTGATCTTCTCCTTCGTGTCCATGCTGGCCCTCTTGTCGCCAGGCTGGGCGATGACGCTTTTGATCATCGGCTTGCTGGTGGCCGTGGAGCTTTTCGTGGAGTCAATCGGGCTTTTGGGTGAAAAATACAAGCCGCTGACCCACTTGATCAGCCACCTGGTGCTGGGCTCAACCAAGCATCAGGAGCCAAAGGTCGAAGTCTGGCACCAAGGGCAGGCCAAGCCGGAGCAGCTCAAGCACGAAGTCCAGCCGCCTGCTGGCAAAAAGACCAAAAGCAAGCAAAAGCATAAGAGCTAGCATGCAAAAGCACGCCGCGTTCGCGGCGTGCTTTTTTAGCCTTGTTCGTGATAGTTGAAGTCCTTGAGCGGAATTTCATTGTAGCGTTGATCGCCCTCAAGGAAGTCGATCTTGCCGGCCATGAGGTCGGTCAGCTTGGCCTCAAAAGCCGCGACCTGGTCCAAGTCCAGGAAGACGGAAATCGTGATGTCAGCCGCGTACTCCCGGCTTTCCACGAAGATGTCCGCTTCTTCCAAGTAATGGTTGATCTCGTCATAGCGATTGTAGGGAATGGCAAAAATAATTTCCTGCTGCATGACCCGCTTGACCACGCCGATCGCCTCGGCAGCCGAAGTGACGGAGTTGGAATAAGCTCGGATCAAGCCACCGGCGCCCAGCTTGATCCCGCCAAAGTAGCGGGTGACGACGACCGCGACGTTCTTGAGCTTCATGAGCTGCAGGGCCTTGAGCTCGGGGATGCCGGCCGTGCCGGAAGGCTCGCCGTTGTCTGAGGCCTTGACCTGCTCGTCGTTTAGCCCCAGGGTGTAGGCGTAGGTGTTGTGGGTGGCGTCGTGGTACTTCTTGGACACCGCCGCGATAAAGTCCTTGGCTTCTGCCTCGCTGGTCACCCTGCCCATCGTGGCGATGAAGCGGCTCTTTTTGATGACCAATTCGTGGTCGCCATTTTCTTTAATCGTTAAAAAATCTGCTTTATTTGACAAAAAATTGGCCTTCTTTCGTGTATTAGCTTATAGGGGGATTTTTCATGAAAAAATTAAGCGATTACGCCGGCCGCCAATGGCCGGCTGACGTCTTGGATAATAGCATAAAAGGGCAAGTCGTGGCAATTCCGGCCGTTCAGGACGGAATCTGCCAGCGCTGCGGGAGCCGGGCCAGCGAAAAATTGCCCAGTGGCCAGCTGTATTGCCGCGGCTGCGTCGGGATCGGGCGTCTGGATGCCGGCCAGCTGCTCGTGCGCTGCCCGGCCCAAAGCGGCTTTCCCAAGTCAGAAAATGGCGGCTTGGTCTGGCAAGGGCACTTGCAGCCAAGGCAGGAAGAGGTTTCCAAGGCCCTGCTTGCGGCCTATAAAGAGCGGCGTGACATCCTCGTGCACGCCGTGACTGGGGCAGGGAAGACGGAGATGATCTTCCCGCTTTTAGCCGCCGCCTTGGCTGAAGGCGGCCGGGTCTGCCTGGCCACGCCCAGAATCGACGTGGTCAACGAGCTTTATCCGCGCCTGTCAGCGGCTTTTGCCGTCACGATTGGCAAGTACCATGGCCGTGAGGAAAAGGAGGCGGCTAATGAGCAGCTAGTCCTGGCCACGACCCACCAGCTGCTCAAGTTCTACCAGGCTTTTGACCTCTTGATCATCGATGAGGTCGACTCTTTTCCATACGCGGGCAGTCCGCAGCTGCATTTTGCGGCCAAAAATGCCGTCAAGGAGACGGGCTGCCGGGTCTTTTTGACGGCTACGCCCACTAGCGACCTGCTGGCCGAGGTCAAAAAGGGCAATTTGGCTATCGTCCGCCTCAACCGACGCTTTCACGGGGGCCTGTTGCCCGTGCCGCGGCTGGACTTCTACGTCAGACCCTTCTTAAGGGGTGGGCGCTTGCACCCGAAATTGGCCCGGCAGATCGTCAAAGCCGTCAAGGCCGGTCACCCGCTCTTGGTCTTCGTGCCCAGAATCGCCGAAATTCCGGCCTACCTGGCCGCGGTCAAGGCAATCAAGGACTTGGGGCCGGTCCGTCTGGCCGGCGTTCACGCGCAGGATCCAGACCGCCTGGAGAAGGTGGAGGCCTTCAGAAAAGGGGAGCTGGACCTCTTGCTGACGACGACCATCCTGGAGCGGGGCGTTACTTTCAAGCATGTCTGGGTCATCATCATTGCCGCTGACGACGCGATCTACCCGCCGGCCAGCCTGGTGCAGATTGCCGGCCGAGTGGGGCGGGATAAGGACGATCAGACCGGCCTGGTTTTGTTTTGCTATCACAAATATACCAGGGCTATGCGGGAGGCCATCCGCCAAATCAAGGAGATGAACGGAAAATGACGGCATGTCTGCTATGCGGGCAAGAGCAGGCTGAGCAGCTGGATTTTGCCCAATTGCTCTTGCCCTTTTTGCTAAAAGGAGAAAATGCTTCCGCTTGCGGCCAGCATTTGCCTCAGCCTGGCCGCCTGTGCGCCAGCTGCCAGGCAAATTTTGCCTTGATTGGTCCCGTTTTTTGCCCCCAGTGCGGGCGAAAGCAAGCGACCAGCGAGCGCTGCTTTGACTGCAACAAGTGGCAGCGGGTCTATCACGGGCAAGTCTTGCTCAACCACGCTCTTTATGCCTATAACGACGCCTTTCACGACTTGATGGTGGCCTATAAGCGCTATGGCGACTATGCACTTAGGGAAGTTTTGCAAGTGCTCGTTGCCCCCGCTTTGGCAAAAATGGATTATGATTATTACATACCCATTCCCACTTCCCCTGAACACCAGGCGAAGCGTAAGTATGATACGATCCAGGCGATTTTTGCCGACCTGGTTCCCTTGACGCCGGCCTTAAGCAAGCTGCCCGGCAGCCAAGCCCAGGGCGAGAAGGGCAAGAGAGCCAGGATGGAGGCCCCGCAGAAGTTCGTCCTTAATCCGGCCTTCAGCGGCCAGTTATCTGGCAAAGTTCTCCTGCTGGACGACATCTATACGACGGGGCGGACCCTGTATCACGCGCGGGACAAGCTTTTGGAGGCTTTTCCACAAATTCGAATCGAAAGTTTTGCAATAAGTCACTAAAAGTTTCACAAAGCGCTTACAAATTTGGTATAATATGGGTGTAAAGAAACCGCGCAAGCGGGAAAGGAGATACTTATTATGTTAAAGTACAATGTTCGTGGCGAAAATATTGAAGTTACTCAAGCTTTGAGAGACTACGTTGAAAAGCGTCTGAAGAAGTTGGAAAAATACTTCGAATTGGACCAAGACGTAATCGCTCACGTTAATTTGAAGGTATACCGTGACCACTCAGCTAAGGTCGAAGTTACTATCCCGCTTCCATACCTGGTTTTGAGAGCTGAAGAGACGACGGATGACATGTACCGCAGCATTGACTTTGTTTCTGAGAAGCTTGAACGCCAAATCAGAAAGTACAAGACTCGCGTAAACCGCAAGAGCCGCGAAAAGGGCGTAACTGAATTCTTCGTTCCAGAAGCACCTGAAGCCGCAGAAGCTCCTGAAGAAGAAAAGGCGCCAATGTTCAAGATTGTCCGCAACAAGCGCGTCAACTTGAAGCCAATGGATCCAGAAGAGGCCATCTTGCAAATGGACATGCTGGAACACGACTTCTTCGTCTTCCAAGACGCGGAAACCAACGGCACCAGCGTTGTCTACCGTCGCAACGACGGCAGCTACGGCCTGATCGAAACCAACGAATAAGTCCGCTGGCTTGATCTAAATCAATCTGAATACCAGCCGTAAAGGCAAAGCAGGGCACGAGGCCGACTCGGGTCCTGCTTTATTTTGTATAATGTTTTAAATTTGCTCATTTACATGTTAAAATTATTCTGTGTTTTTAGACTTAATATCAATAATAAGGACGATTAGATGGCAAATATTTTAAAGAAGTTATATAACGCTGACAAACGAGAGTTGAAGCGCTTTGAAAAAATTGCTGCACAGGTTGAAAGCCATGCAGATGAAATGGCCGCGCTTTCTGATGAGGAGCTGCAGGCCAAGACTCCGGAATTCCGCGACCGTCTGCAAAAGGGTGAGACTTTGGATGACCTGCTGCCTGAAGCTTTCGCCGTAGCCCGGGAAGGGGCCAAGCGGGTTTTGGGTCTGTATCCTTTCCACGTGCAAATCCTTGGGGGGATTGCCCTGCATAAAGGCAACATCGCCGAAATGATGACTGGTGAAGGCAAGACCTTGACCGCCACCATGCCGGTTTACCTGAATGCCTTGACTGGCAAGGGCGTGCACGTGGTAACGGTCAACGAGTACCTGTCCAGCCGTGACGAGACCGAAATGGGCCAGCTCTACCGCTGGCTGGGGCTGACGACTGGTCTGAACATCAGTACCATGTCTTCAGAAGAAAAGCGGGCCGCCTATGCCTGTGACGTTACCTACTCAACCAACTCCGAACTGGGCTTTGACTACCTGCGGGACAACATGGTGGTCTACAAGGAACAAATGGTTCAAAGACCTTTGAACTACGCGATCCTCGACGAAGTTGACTCCATCCTGATCGACGAAGCCCGGACGCCTTTGATCATTTCCGGTGAAGCTGAGCAAGCCAACGCCGACTACATCAGAGCTGACCGCTTCGTCAAGAAGCTGGTGGAAGACAAGTCAGATGATGACGCCGATGACGATGAAGACCACGGCGACTACAAGATCGACTGGCCAACCAAGACCATTTCCCTGACCCGGACCGGGATTCAGAAGGCCTGCGACCACTTTGGCCTGAAGAACCTGTACGACGTTGAGAACCAGAAGCTGGTCCACCACATCGACCAGGCCCTGCGCGCCAACTACATCATGCTCAAGGACATCGACTACGTCGTGCAAGACGGCGAGGTTTTGATCGTTGACTCATTCACGGGCCGCGTCATGGAAGGCCGCCGCTACTCAGACGGCCTGCACCAGGCCATCGAAGCCAAGGAAGGGGTCAAGATCCAGGAAGAATCCCAGACCCAAGCCACCATCACCTACCAGAACTACTTCAGAATGTACAAGAAGCTGGCCGGGATGACGGGGACGGCCAAGACCGAAGAAGAAGAATTCCGTGAAATCTACAACATGGAAGTCATCACGATTCCAACCAACCGGCCGGTCATTCGCCAGGACATGCCAGACCTGCTGTACCCGACTCTGGATTCCAAGTTCAACGCGGTCGTCAAGGAGATCAAGGAGCGTCACGCCAAGGGCCAGCCAATCCTGGTCGGGACGGTCTCCATTGAATCTTCAGAGCGCTTGAGCAAGATGCTGAACCAAGAGCACATTCCGCACGCGGTCTTGAACGCCAAGAACCACGCCAAGGAAGCGGCAATCATCATGAATGCCGGTCAGCGCGGCGCGGTAACGATTGCCACCAACATGGCCGGGCGTGGGACTGACATCAAGCTTGGGCCTGGCGTCAAGGAACTGGGCGGCTTGGCCGTGATCGGGACTGAGCGGCACGAATCGCGCAGAATCGACAACCAGCTGCGGGGCCGGTCTGGCCGGCAGGGTGACCCGGGCTACACCCGCTTCTACCTGTCTTTGGAAGACGACTTGATGAAGCGCTTTGGGGGCGACCGGGTCAAGGACTTCCTGGATCGCTTGTCCGACAACGATGACGACAAGGTCATTGAAAGCCGCCTGATCACCCGCCAGGTTGAATCCGCCCAAAAGCGGGTTGAAGGGAACAACTACGACACCCGTAAGCAGACTCTGCAATACGACGACGTAATGCGGATCCAGCGTGAGATCATCTACGGCGAGCGGATGCAGGTCATCGATGAGCAGAAGTCTTTGAAGTCAGTCTTGATGCCGATGATCCACCGGACCATCGACCACCAGATCGACATGTTCACCCAAGGCGACCGCAAGACTTGGCGCCTGGACTCACTGCGCGACTTTATCGTCTCCTGCCTGGCAGATGAAGACTACGTTGACGACCAGATCGACTTCAAGACCTTCACCCCGCAAGAGCTGAAGCAGCAGCTGTACGATTTGGCTGAAGAAAACTACCAGGAAAAGGAAGCTGCCTTGGCGGATCCAGAACAGATGCTGGAATTTGAAAAGGTGGTCATCCTGCGCGTGGTCGACGAGCACTGGACCAACCACATTGACGCCATGGACCAGCTGCGCCAGTCAATCGGCCTGCGCGGCTACGGCCAGCTCAACCCATTGGTTGAATACCAGGACTCTGGCTACAACATGTTTGAAGAAATGATCGGCGATATTGAATTCGATACCACCCGGCTCTTCATGAAGGCGCAGATCAGAGACAATCTGACCCGTTAAGCTTTTTTAACAAGGCTGAATATTTGATTAAGGGGAGGCGAAAGCCGCCTCTTTTTCTTTATTAACGCCGCGAAAACTGCAATAATTAAAGAGCATAGAAAAAGCAAACAAACTACCGCGAGACTTAGAAAGCAGGTATAGCAAAGATATGGAAATGGAAATTAGTGACATCCAAAATGCCATTGATGAATTGCAAGTGCGTTTAAACCACTTCAGGGGGTCTCTTTGACTTCGATGGCATCAGCGAAAGCATTGGCATCAATGAGCAGAAGATGGCCGAGCCGGACTTTTGGAATGACCAGGAGGCCGCCCAGAAGCTGATCGGGGAGACCAACGTGCTTAAGGAAAAGCGCGACTCCTTTATGGCTTTGGAAAAGAACCTGGGAGACTTGGAAACTTCGCTTGAGCTCTTGCGCCTGGAGCCGGATCCGGACCTGCAGACAGAAACGGAAGCTTCTTTAGCCCAGGTCCAGGACCAGTTCCACCAGTACGAGCTGAACCTCCTTTTGTCAGGTGAGTACGACGGCCACAATGCCATGATGGAAATTCACCCAGGGGCCGGCGGCACTGAAGCCATGGACTGGGGGAACATGCTGCTGCGGATGTACCAGCGCTACTGTGAAAGCCATGACCTCAAGTTTGAAGTCAACAACTTTGAGCCGGGGGATGAAGCAGGCTTAAAGAGCGCCAGCATCCGGATCGTGGGCAAGAATGCCTATGGGCTGCTCAAGTCGGAGCATGGGGTCCACCGCTTGGTCCGGATCTCCCCATTCGATTCCGCCAAGCGCCGGCACACGTCATTTGCTTCAGTAGAAGTCATTCCGGAAGTCGACGATTCGGTCAATATCGATATCGATCCCAAGGACTTGCGCATTGACGTCTACCGGTCATCTGGGGCGGGCGGCCAGCACATCAACAAGACTTCCAGCGCGGTCAGAATCACCCACATTCCAACCGGGATCGTGACGACCTCCCAGGCCCAGCGGTCCCAGTTCCAAAACCGGGATACGGCCATGGCGGAAATGCGGGCCAAGCTTTTCCACTTGGAAGAAGAGAAGAAGCGCAAGGAGAAAGAAGCCCTGAAGGGTGAGCAGAAAGATATCGCCTGGGGCTCACAGATCCGCTCCTACGTCTTCCACCCTTACAGCATGGTCAAAGACCACCGGACAAACTACCAGACCGCTGACGTCAATGGCGTCATGGATGGCAAGCTGGATCCCTTTATTTATGCCTACCTGCAGTGGCGCCTGAGCCAGGAGAATCCAGACTAGGACGGACTGCCAGGAAGGCAAGGAGACAAGCAATAGGTGAAAGAAATGGAATTTTCATTTAAAACTGCAGCACGGACGATTTTGACGGCGGTCATTGTTTTGGCCCTCCTGTCGGTCGTCTTTAAAGCGATCATCGTGCTTTTGCCAGTCGCTTTGGTCTTGCTTTTGGCCTTTTGGCTTTACGCCAAGTTCATGGGCAAGAAGACCAAGCGGGCAGAGCAGCCGCTGGCTGACTCTAGCAGCGACTTTTTTGACGCTTTCGGACAAAAGGCGGGCCGGGAGAACCCGCGAACTGGCCGCAAGCCTGCCAGAGACGTGACGACCAAGGACGTCGATGAATAATTCTGCTTTGACCTGAGTCAGTGATGAATGATGAAACAGGACTTTTTGGTGAGATACGCAATTTAAATTAGTGAGGCAAAAAAATGGGAAACGTAGTTAAACTGACGGATATGATCAAGGACAATCCAACCCTGCGGGTCTACCAGGGGCAAGGCTACCTGGATGAAAAAACGATCAGCGTCTCTGACGTCTACCGGCCGGGGCTGGAGCTGACCGGCTACTTCGACTTTTACCCAGAAAAGCGGGTGCAGCTGATGGGGCGGACGGAAATCTCATACGCGGCAGCTTTGGACAGTGACATGCGCCAGCGGGTCTTCAGCCGGATCTGCCAGCCGGATACCCCCTGCATCTTGATTTCGCGGGGACTGCCGGTGCCTAAGGAATTGACGGAGGCGGCCGCTGAAGCGCACACGCCAATCTTGATTTCCAATGACGCCACGACCTACTTGATGAGCATGGTGACCCAGTATCTGGCTGTCAAGCTGGCCGTACGGACCAGCATCCACGGGGTTTTGGTTGAAGTCTTTGGGATGGGGGTCCTTTTGACCGGGGACTCTGGCGTCGGCAAGTCAGAAACGGCTCTGGCCCTCGTGCAGCACGGGCACCGCTTGATCGCGGATGACCGGGTCGATGTCTACCAGAAGGACCATGATACCGTGATGGGCGAAGCGCCGCGGATTTTGAAGCACCTGATGGAAATCAGAGGGATCGGGATCATTGACGTTTTGTCCCTGTTTGGCTCAGGCGCCATCAAGGATGAGACTGAGATTTCCTTGGTCATCTACCTCAGCAACTGGGACCCAAAGGCCAACTATGACCGCCTGGGCTTCCAGGAAAACACCAGAGTCATCTGCGGGATTGCCATTCCGCAGGTTACGATTCCGGTCAAGGTTGGGCGGAACATGGAGAACATCGTTGAAGTCGCGGTCATGAACTTTAGAGCCAAGACCATGGGCTTTGACGCGACCCAGACCTTTGACAACAACCTGACCAGCCTGATTGCCGAAAACACGGCTGAGGAAAAGCGGGAAAAGGCTGAAAAAGACAAGAAAAGCGGAAAATAAGCAAGTCTGAGAGCATTTTTTAGAGAGAAGAGAAGCAATGGAATTAGCATTAAATCCAATCGCCTTTAGCTTCGGACCCTTCCACGTCCGTTGGTATGGGATTATTATCGCGACTGGCATCCTCCTGGCCACTTTCATGGCTATCAGGGAGGGCCAGCGCCGGCAGATCATGAGCGACGACTTTATCGACCTCCTCTTATGGGGCGTCCCGCTGGGCTTCATTGGGGCGCGGCTTTACTACGTCATCTTCGAGTGGGGCTATTTTTCCCAGCACCCAAGCGAGATCATCGCCATCTGGAACGGGGGGATTGCCGTTTACGGCGGCTTGATTGCCGGGGCGATCGTCCTGCTCATCTTCTGCTTCCGGCGAATGCTGCCGCCATTTTTGGTCCTGGACATCGTGGCGCCTGGCGTCATGGCGGCCCAGGTTCTGGGGAGATGGGGCAACTTTATGAACCAAGAGGTCCACGGGGCCCAGTGCACCTTGGCCTACCTGCAAAATCAGCACCTGCCCCAGTTCATCATTGACCAGATGTACATCAACGGCCACTATTACAAGCCGACCTTCCTGTATGAATCCTTCTTCAACCTGATTGGCCTGGTCATTATTCTGGCCCTGCGCCACAGAAAGCACCTGTTCAAGCAGGGGGAAGTCTTCATGTTTTATGTGGCCTGGTATGCCGTGGTCCGCTTCTTCGTTGAGGGGATGCGGACGGACAGCCTTTACGCCTTTGGGACGATCCGGGTTTCCCAAGCCTTGAGCGTCGTATTGCTGCTGGCTGATCTGGCCTTGTTTGTCTACCGCCGCGTCAAGGTCAAACCGAAGTGGTACCTGGACGGATCTGGTCTGAAATACCCGTATGAGCGCTAAAAAGGCGCGTGAAAAAAGATAAAAGGAGAACGCCATGACGAAAATTGCAGTTTTAGGTGCTGGCTCCTGGGGGTCAGTTTTAGCCTCCATGCTGGCTGACAATGGCCACGCCGTGGAGCTTTATGGCAACCGGCAAGAAGTGGCAGATGAGATCAACCAAAAGCACAGCAATTCCCGCTATATGAAGGACTGGTCCATGAACTCCAAGGTTCATGCGACTCTGGACCTGGCCGAAGCGCTGGCGGGCAGCGACATCATTTTGTTCGTGCTGCCGACTTCCGCGATCCGTTCCGTAGCTAAGCAGGTCAAGGCGATTTTGGACCAAAGCGGCTCCAAGCCTTACCTGGTCAGTGCTACCAAGGGGATTGAGCCTGGCAGCAAGAAGCTGGTCACCCAGATCTTCCGCGATGAGCTCTACCCAGACAATTCCGATCTGATGATCGTCCTGTCTGGTCCAAGCCATGCCGAAAACGTGGCCCAAAAGGACCTGACCGCGATCACCCTGGCTTCAACCAGCTTGGACAACGCGGCCAAGATGCAGCGGATTTTTTCAAATGAATACGTCCGCTTCTACACCAGCAACGACCCGGTTGGGGTCCAAGTCGGCGGGGCGGTGAAGAACGTCATTGCCATCGCGGCGGGGATGCTGGCGGGTATGGGCTACGGCGACAATGCCAAGGCGGCTTTGATGACCCGGGGCTTGGCGGAAATTACCCGTCTGGGCGTAGCCTTTGGTGGCCAGCCCTGGACCTTCAGCGGCCTTTCCGGGATTGGCGACCTGATCGTAACCTGCACCTCAGTCAATTCCAGAAACTGGCGGGCCGGCTACCAGCTGGGTCAAGGGCAAAAATTGGCTGACGTTTTGGCCAACATGGGCCAGGTGGTAGAAGGGGCAACGACCGTTAAGGCGGTGCACGAAATCTGCGACAAGTACTCGTTGGACATGCCAATCTCAGAAGCCATCTACCATGTCCTCTATGAGGGGGCCGACATCAAGAGCGAGATCAAGCTGATGATGAACCGGCAAATGGGTCCGGAAATCAGAATTTGAGCCAAAAGCTTGCAATCCCGGCCAAGCATGGTATGATTTTACTTATAAAAAGTAAGCAATGGAGGTTGACCATGATCAAGAAAGCAGACGTAATGATTATCGGTGCGGGTCCAGCTGGGATGGCTGCGGCTGTCTACGCCGCCCGGGCAAACTTAAAGACGGTCGTATTGGACCGCGGGATCTATGGCGGGCAGATGAACAATACTGCCGGCATCGACAATTACCCAGGCTTTGTGGAGATCCAAGGGCCGGAATTGGGCGAAAACATGTACAAGACCATGCAGAACGCGGGTGCTGCTTATGAATACGGGGAAGTGCAGCAAGTCGTTGATGAAGGCGACGTTAAGCGCGTGATCACCGATTCAGAAGAATACGAAGCCAAGGTAGTGATTATCGCCAGCGGCTCCGAGCACAAGCACCTGAATGTGCCAGGGGAAGAAAAGTACTCTGGCCACGGGGTTTCCTACTGCGCGGTCTGCGACGCCGCTTTCTTCAGAGATGAAGACGTGGCCGTGATCGGCGGCGGGGATTCAGCTATTCAAGAAGGGATCTACCTGGCCCAGTCCGCCAAGTCAGTGACGGTCGTTCACCGGCGCGACCAGCTGCGGGCTAAGCCTGAGCTGCAAAAAATGGCCTTTGCCAACCCGAAGATCAAGTTCATTTGGAATGGCTTGACCGATGAAATCGTCGGTGAAGACGAGAAGGTTTCCGGCGTGCGCTACCACGACAAGCTGACTGGGGAAGAAAAGCTGCTGCCGGTCAAGGGCGTCTTTATCTATGTCGGCGTCTTGCCGATGACCGCGCCTTTTAAGGACTTGGGCATTTTGGACCAAGAAGGCTGGATTCCAACCGACGAGCACATGATGACCAAGATTCCTGGCATCTTCGCGGCCGGCGACGTCCGGGCCAAGGACTTGCGCCAGATCACCACGGCGGTCGGCGAGGGCAGCACGGCCGGTCAAGAAGCCTACAACTACCTGCAGAATCAAGGCCAACTGTAAGCACGAAGCAATTTGGACAAAGACACTCATCTATTTAGATGGGTGTCTTTTGCTTTAAGAAACTGGGCTTAGGAATGTTTCCGGGAAGCGATTTTCGCAAAAACGCGTCAGTGTTACCAGTCACTGCGACTACCACAGACAGGGCCAGGCTCGGCTGCTGATTTACATCAAGCATTATGCTGTTAGAATCTATGTTCGGTGTAGTACAATAGGGTGGAAACTTTTTCGGCCTTGATTTATTTTTTAAGGAGAACATAAATTGATCAAACGCCAAATGAATCATAAATTTGAGCTCGTTTCGCCTTACGCGCCAGCGGGCGACCAGGCCCAGGCCATCGAGAAGCTGACCGCGGGCTTTGAAGCAGGCGAAAAGGAGCAGATCCTGAAGGGGGCCACGGGGACCGGGAAGACCTACACCATGGCCAACGTGATCGCCAGGCTGAACAAGCCAACCTTGGTCATTACCCACAACAAGACTCTGGTTGGCCAGCTATACAACGAATTCAAGCAGTTCTTCCCCAACAACGCGGTAGAATACTTCGTGTCCTACTATGACTACTACCAGCCAGAAGCCTACGTGCCCCAATCCGATACTTATATTGAAAAAGATGCCGCCATCAACGATGAGATCGACCAGCTGCGCCACGCGGCCACCAGTGCCCTGATGACCAGAAACGACGTCATCGTCGTGGCTTCCGTGTCCTGCATCTATGGCTTGGGTGACCCAAAGGAATACGCGGCCAACGTCCTGACCCTTTTTCAAGGGGAAGAATATGAGCGCAACACCTTGCTCAGAGACCTCGTGAACATCCAATACGACCGCAATGACATCGACTTTCAGCGGGGACGCTTCCGGGTTCACGGCGACATTGTCGAAGTCTTCCCGGCCGGCTTTTCCGACCGGGCCTACCGGATCGAATTCTTCGGGGACGAAATTGACCGGATCGTGGAAATCGATCCCTTGACCGGGGAAGTCAAGGGCGAGCGCGAAAGCATCTCTTTGTTCCCAGCTACCCACTTCATGACCAATGACGAGCAGCTGCGGGCAGGTCTGGCCAGAATCAAGCAGGAGATGGATGAGCAGGTCAAAAAGTTCGAAGCTGAAGGCAAGCTGCTGGAGGCTGAAAGAATCAAGCAGCGGACGACCTACGACATTGAAATGATGAGCGAGGTCGGCTACACCAATGGGATCGAAAACTACTCCCGGCAGATGGAGGGCCGTAAAGCCGGCGAGCCGCCATATACCTTGATGGACTTCTTCCCGGAAGACTCCTTGATCATGATCGATGAATCCCACGCCACCATGCCGGAAATCCGGGCTATGTACAACGGGGACCGCAACCGCAAGCAGACCTTGATCGACTATGGCTTCCGCCTGCCATCGGCCTTGGACAACCGGCCCTTGAAATTGGAAGAATTTGAAAAGCACGTCAACCAGATCATGTACGTTTCCGCCACGCCTGGCGACTATGAGCTGAATCGCTGCCACCATATCGTGGAACAAGTCATCCGGCCGACCGGTCTGCTGGATCCAAAAATTGAAGTCCGGCCGATCAAGGGGCAGATCGACGATCTGGTCGCGGAAATCAACCTGCGAATTGACCGTCATGAGCGCGTTTTTGTCACGACTTTGACCAAAAAGATGGCCGAAGACATTACCGACTACCTGAAAGATCTGGGCATCAAGGTCCGCTACCTGCACTCAGACATCAAGACTCTGGAACGGATGCAGATCCTGCGGGACCTGCGTCTGGGCAAGTTTGACGTCCTGGTCGGGATCAACCTGCTCCGGGAAGGGATCGACGTGCCGGAAGTCTCCCTGGTCGCGATTCTTGACGCCGACAAGGAAGGCTTCCTGCGGGCCTACCGGCCGCTGATGCAGACCATGGGGCGGGCCGCCAGAAATGCTAACGGGATGGTCATCATGTATGCCGACAAGGTGACCGACTCCATGAAGCTGGCGATCGATGAGACCAACCGCCGGCGGGCGATCCAGGAGAAGTTCAACCGTGAGCATGGAATTACCCCAAAGACCATCATCAAGCCGGTCCGTGACATTATTTCCGTCGTCAAGCCAGCTGAAGGCAAGGAAGAGGAAAATGGCAGCTTTGCGGACCTGAACTTTGATGAACTGACTGCCAAGCAGAAGCAACAAATGATCAAGAACCTGCGCGAGCAGATGGAAGAAGCCGCCAAGAAGCTGGACTTTGAATCAGCCGCCAACCTGCGCGACGCGATTATTGAACTGGAAGGGTCGGTCAGAAAGCCGATTAAGAAGAAAGGTGCAAACGTATAATGGCAAGCAGCAAGATTGTGATTCGCGGAGCCCGCGAGCATAATTTGAAAAACATTGATGTGACGATTCCCAAGGACCAGCTGGTCGTGATTACCGGCCTGTCGGGGTCAGGCAAGAGCTCCCTGGCCTTTGACACCCTGTATGCCGAAGGGCGGAGACGCTATGTGGAATCCCTGTCCAGCTATGCCCGCCAATTTTTGGGGCAAATGGACAAGGCCGACGTTGATTCGATTGACGGCCTGAATCCGGCCATCTCAATTGACCAGAAGACCACCTCCCACAACCCGCGCTCAACGGTCGGGACCGTCACGGAAATCAATGACTACCTGCGTCTGCTTTGGGCCAGAGTCGGCCACCCGATCTGTCCCAATGACGGAACCTTGATCCAAAGACAGTCAGTCGACCAAATGGCTGACCGGATCCTGGCTTTGCCGGAAAGAAGCAAGATCCAGGTCCTGTCGCCCATCATTAGGGCCAAGCGGGGTTCCCATAAGGATGCTTTTGCCAGAATTCAGCGGGCTGGCTTCGTCCGGGTGATCGTGGATGGCGAAATGCACGACATCAGCGAGGAATTTGACCTGGACAAAAACAAGCGCCACACCATCGACATCGTGGTCGACCGGCTGGTAGTCAAGGACGGGATCCGCTCGCGCCTGTTTGACTCAATTGAAGCTGCCCTGCGGCTGTCTGACGGCTACATGGACGTCGACGTGATCGGCAAAGAGAAGCTCAGCTTCTCAGAATACTACGCTTGCCCGCTTTGCGGCTTTACGGTCGGGGAAATGGAGCCGCGGCTCTTTTCCTTCAACGCGCCTTTTGGGGCCTGCCCGGCCTGTGATGGTCTGGGGATGAAGCTGGCCGTGGACCCGGACCTGGTTGTTCCTGACCAGGACAAGACTCTGGTTGAGGGGGCCATTGCCCCCTGGGCCAAGTCCAAATACTATATGGGGATGCTGGAGCAGACCTGCCAAGCCTTGAAGATTCCGATGGACAAGCCATTCAAGAAGCTGACCAAGCGGCAGAAGGACCTGGTCCTCAACGGGTCGCCAAAAGAGATCAGCTACCACTTGGAAGGGGACTTTGGGGTCAAGGATACCAAGCAGCCTTTTGAAGGGGTCATCGCCAACATCGACCGCCGCTACTCCCACCCCATGTCCAAGTTCATGCAGGAAGCCATGTCCAAGTACCTGACCGAATTGACCTGTGACGTCTGTCACGGCAAGCGGTTGAATGAAAAAGCCCTGGCCGTCAAGGTAATGGGCAAGGATCTGGCCCAGGCCAGCGACCTGTCCATCCGGGAAGCCTTGAACTTCTTCAGTCACGTGGACTTGAGCGAGCAGGAAGCCGTGATTGCCAAGCCGATCTTGAAGGAAGTTCGCGACCGGCTGAATTTCCTGGTTTCCGTTGGTCTGGACTACCTGACCCTGTCGCGGTCGGCTGGAACTTTGTCCGGCGGGGAGGCCCAGCGGATCCGTTTGGCTACCCAGATCGGGTCCAACTTGTCCGGGGTCATGTACGTGCTGGATGAGCCGTCCATCGGCCTGCACCAAAGAGACAATGACCGGCTGATCGCTTCCTTGAAGCGGATGCGGGACTTGGGCAACTCCTTGATCGTCGTTGAGCACGATGATGAAACCATGCGGGCGGCCGACTACCTGATCGACATGGGGCCAGGCGCCGGAGTCTACGGGGGTCAGGTCATGGCTGCCGGGACGCCAAAAGAGATCATGGCCAACCCGAATTCCCTGACTGGCCAGTACCTGACCGGCAAGAAGTTCGTGCCGGTTCCCCTGGAGCGCAGAAAGGGCAATGGCCAGCAGATTTCCATCAAGGGGGCGGCTGAGAACAACCTGAAGGGGATCGACGTTGACTTCCCTCTGGGCAAGTTGATCGTCGTGACCGGGGTTTCAGGCTCAGGCAAGTCAACCTTGGTCAACCAGATCCTGAAGCGGGCCCTGGCGCAAAAGCTCAACCACAATTCGGCCAAGCCCGGCAAGTACGAGCAGATCACGGGCTGGGAAAATATCGAAAAAATCATCGATATCGACCAAAGCCCGATTGGCCGGACGCCCCGGTCCAATCCGGCAACCTATACCAGCGTCTTTGACGACATCCGGACCCTGTTTGCCACGACCAATGAAGCCAAGATGCGGGGCTATACCAAGGCTCGCTTCTCCTTCAACGTCAAGGGCGGACGCTGCGAGACCTGCCACGGCGACGGGATCTTGAAGATCGAGATGAACTTTTTGCCTGACGTCTACGTTCCCTGTGAAGTCTGCCATGGGACCCGCTTCAACTCTGAGACCCTGGAAGTCACTTACCGGGAAAAGAATATCGCGGAAGTTTTGGACATGACCATCAGCGAAGCCTGCGACTTCTTCAAGAACATTCCCAAGATCCACCGCAAGCTGCAGACGATCGTGGACGTGGGCCTGGGCTACGTGAAGCTGGGCCAGTCTTCAACCACCCTGTCCGGCGGGGAGGCCCAGCGGATGAAGCTGGCCAGCGAGCTGCAGAAGACCTCGACTGGCAAGAATTTCTACATTCTGGACGAGCCTACGACCGGCCTGCACGTCGATGACATCAAGCGCCTGCTTGAAGTCCTCCAGCGCTTGGTGGACCAGGGCAATACGGTCTTGATCATTGAGCACAACCTGGACGTGATCAAGACGGCTGACTGGCTGATCGACCTGGGTCCAAACGGGGGCGATGGCGGCGGCCGGGTCGTGACGACCGGCACCCCAGAACAAGTTGCCCAGTGCCAGGACTCCTGGACCGGGAAGTACCTGAAGCCAATCTTGGCCAGAGATACGGAGCTGACCAAGCGGGCCGCGGCTGGCAAGTAAAGAAAAATTATTCAGAAACCGGAAAAGCCGCGCGAGCGGCTTTTTTGATAAGATTTTTTGATACTTGTGCTCTTTTTCACTTGAAAAGAGTAAAATTAACTTGGAAGATCAAATCGATATTAGTTATTGCGCAGATTCCATTACGAAAGGGTGAGATTTATGTTTGGCTACGATTCAAACGTAAGGCACGAATTTGATTGGGTGGCCTTTTTGGCCGGCGTTGTTTCAGTTTTATTGAGCATCTTCCTCTTCCGCAACCCTGGCAAGGGGCTGAAGGGACTGGTAGTGATTTTCGCGGTCGTCTCGATCATGCAAGGGATTGTCTGGCTGTCAATGTACGCCGGCTTTCACCGGATCTTTGGTCCATCCTGGACCACTTTGATTTCCGGGATCTTTGACCTGGTCGTCGGGATCTTCTTCCTGGCCAACAATCAGCTTGGCGCGCTCACGATTTCCTACCTCGTTGCCATTTGGTTCATCGTTGACTCAGTCATCGGGATCGTCTTTGCCTGGCACCTCCGCTTCTTTGAAACGGGCTGGTACTTCTTCTTTAACCTGCTGCTCAATATTCTGGGCCTGGTTTTAGGGGTTATGCTGCTCTTCCAGCCGGAAGTTGCCGGCTTGAGCACCATCTGGCTGATCGCGGTCTACATGCTGGTCTTCGGGATCAATGAGATCGTGTTGGCTTTCATGCACCGGTAGGCCATGAATCCAAAACCGCCAATCCTTAACCTGGAGTTAAAGGATTGACGGTCTTTTTATTACGTTGAGGGCGAGAAAACTTGGCATTTCAATGCCGAGTTGAATCGCCCCCTTTTTTGCTTTAGCGCGTGAACATTAGTTCGGTATGCGATATAATATAAATAGCTAAAGAACTGCAAGTGCTGAAAGAAGGCGTGACTCATATGGTTAAATACGAATTCAGAAATGATGAGCCAGATATCATCCATGGACGAGGCTACGTATACAACCGCAATTACCACATCGTCTGGTGTACCAAGTATCGCAACCAAGCCTTGGCTAATCCGATTATTGTCGATTCACTCAAGGACAAGATCCTGCAGATCTGCCGTGAGAATGAGTATACGGTCAAGGCTCTGGAAATAATGCCAACTCACGTGCATATTCTGCTGTCTGCCAAACCCAAAGAGAGCGTGACAAATATCGTCAAGAAGCTCAAAGGCATTACGGCCAAGTGGCTTTTTGAAAAGTATCCGGAAACGATGAGGAATACTTCTGGGGTGGTCACGTCTGGTCACCGAGCTATTATGCAGGAAGCATTGGAGTGACAACCGAAGCCGTCGTCAAGAAATACATTGAGACGCAATGGAATAGACCGTTTCACTAAACGCTAGAAAGGAGGAAGCACGGAAAGATCCTCATCAAGGTCAATCCAGCATACACCAGCCGAATCTGCTCAAAATGCGGCAAGGATACGGGCAAGAAGCCACTGTCAGTGCGGGAATGGGACTGCCCATTCTGCAAGGCGCATCATGACCGTGACATCAATGCATCAATCAATATTTTGCTTAAAGGACTTTCCCAGCTCTGAGAGAGCTGGGAAAGCAAAAAATCGTACCGTCAAACAGCAGTCAATGCGGCTTGGCGGAATCGTCGGAGGGGGCACTTCCGTGATAAATAGACTGACCTCTGTTTTTGCACTGCTGTTCAGCTTGCTGGACAGAACCAGTAAAAAAGCAGGCTTGACTTCGGCCAATCCTGCTTGCAAGAATAAGTTGGTTGTTCTCAGAAGCTGTAGGCTGCGCGTGAGCACTAGCCTATAAAGAACCCTTCGGCCTAGGTTGGCGGCTCAGAACCCCCCGACCTTGGTCGGGGGAGCATGTCATGCTAAAATTAGGACAATCTAAATAGTTTTTGGCAAAAAGGAGGGACTGCCAATGAAAAAGGTCTATATCGACGTTGATTTGGAAGGCTGTGCGGGCGTCAGCTCCTGGCCGGAGACCCACTATGGGGAAAAGGGCTATGACCTGGCCGTCAGGGAGATGACCCAAGAAGCCATCGCGGCTTGTGAAGGAGCCATGGCTTCCGGCTGCAGCGTTGTCTTAAAGGATGCCCATGAGGACGGGATGAACATTGATCCCAGCCAGCTGCCTGAGGGGGTGGAAATCATCCGCTCCTGGGATTCATCGCCGGAAGAGATGATGGCCGGCATTGATGAGACCTTTGCCGCGGCCATTCATATTGGCTACCACTCTCCGGCGGGCTCCAGCGAAACGCCGCTGGACCATACCGTGGAGCATGACTGGTATTCCTGGGTCAAGCTGAACGGGGACTTGGCGTCAGAGTTTTCCTTCAACTGGCTTTGCGGGGCCAGCTATGGGGTGCCCTCGGTCTTCTTGTCCGGGGATGCCGGAATCTGCCGGCGGGCCGCGGCGGCCTGTCCGGGAATCGTGACCTACGCGACCAAAAAAGGGCGGGGCAGCGCCACCTGGTCCAAGCACCCGGCCGACGTTTTTGCCGGCATCAAGCAAGGCGTGACGGACGCCTTGCAGAAATTGGCGCGAGGGGCGATCAAGCTGCCGGATTTGCCTGACACGTTCACGGTTGAGTTCTGCTTCTCCAGCGCGGGCCGGGCCAGAGCGGCGGCTTTTTACCCGGGAGCGGAAGCAGTTGATGAAAGGCGGGTCAGATATACCGCCAAAAGCGTCCAGGAGCTCTTGGTCGCCAAGATGTTTATGACTGAGATTTAAGGAGGCTGTCATGGGTGTTGATGCCAGTCAATTAGAAAAATACGGCTTAAGCCTGCACGCCCGCTTTAAGGCGGGGAAGCTGAACAAGATCACTGACGTGCCTGGGGTCAAGGTGGGCCAGGTCACCCTGAATGATCCAGCAAGGAACCTGCATACGGGGGTCACGGCCATCATCCCGGCCCAAGGCAACGTCTTTCAGGACAAGCTCCTGGCCAGCGGCCAGGTGCTCAACGGCTTTGGCAAGACGACCGGCCTGGTCCAGGTTCAGGAACTGGGAACTTTGGAGACGCCGGTTTTGCTGACCAATACTTTTGCCGTGGGCACCTGCTGGAACGCCTTGACCCGCTACATGCTGGCGCGGAATCCAGACATCGGTATCAAGACGGGTACGGTCAACCCGGTCGTGATGGAATGCAATGACGGCGACTTGAACGATATCCGCGCCATGGCAGTAACCGAGGCCGACGCCTTGGCGGCTTTGAGAGCAGCCGAAAGCGGCCCGGCTGATTTCGCAGAAGGGGCCGTCGGCGCGGGAACGGGCATGTGCTGCCTGGGCTTCAAGGGCGGCATTGGGTCCGCATCAAGAGTCTTAAGCCTGGGCCAAGCGGACTACCATCTTGGGGTCCTGGTCTCCAGCAACTTCGGGGTTCTGGGCAACCTGCGGATCGGGGACCGCTTCGTGGGCGAAGAGACCAAGGAGGCAGTAATTGCCCGGGCCAAAGCTGAGCAGAATCCCCGCTATGCCCGCTACTGGCAGCAAAAGGACCAGGGCTCGATCGTGATGGTCATTGCCTGCGACCTGCCGCTGTCCAGCCGCCAGCTGGGCCGCTTGGCCAGACGGGCCGCGGTCGGGCTGGCCCGGACCGGCTCTTATATTGGCGACGGGTCCGGCGACATCGCCCTGGCATTTTCAACGGCCAGCCGGATCAGCCATTACGCCAAAGATCCTGTGTCCATTGCTGCCTTGCCTGACAGCCAACTGGATGACGTTTTTGCCGCCGGCGCTGAAGCAGTGGAAGAAGCGGTCATCAGCGCCCTGCTCCATGCCCAAACCCTGGCTGGCATCCGCGGCAATACGGTTTACGCCTTGCGGGACTTTTTAACCGAGCAGGTGCAAGATTAAGACTATCTTAAGGGAAAAGAAACACCCGGTGTGCTATAATTTATCGTCAGGAGGAAGCAAGATTCGCTATGAATAAACAAAAGAAACAATTACTGATCCTCACGGGGATGAGCGGGGCCGGCAAGACCGTCGCCATGCACTCTTTGGAAGATATCGGCTACTTTGTGGTCGACAATCTGCCGCCCGAGCTGCTTGGCAACTTCTGGGACCTGATCAACAACTCAGAAGACTTCAACAAGGTCGCCGTCGTGATCGACCTGCGGGTCAAGTCCTTCTACAAGGACCTGATCGATGAGATCAATTCCCTGGAAGACAGCGGCGATACCCAAGCCATCATCGTCTTCCTTGATGCCTCAGACGACACTCTGGTTGCCCGCTACAAGGAAACCCGGCGCCTGCCGCCTCTGGCTAAGAACGGCCGGCTGCTGGACGGGATCCAGGACGAGCGCCTGGCCCTGATGCCGGTCAAAAACCGGGCCAACTACATCATGGACACTTCCAAGATGAAGCCCAAGGAGCTCAAGCAGCGGCTCCAGGATAAATTTGGCGAATCACATGACCAAACCTTTGGGATTGAAGTCATGTCCTTTGGCTTTAAGTACGGGATGCCAATCGATGCTGATATCGTGATGGATGTCCGCTTTCTGCCAAATCCCTTCTATATCCCAGAACTGCGGCCGTTTACCGGCTTGGACAAGCGGGTCTTCAACTATGTCATGGACAAGGATGAAACCAAGGTCTTCTACAAGAAGTTCTTAGACCTGCTGCAGACGGCGATCCCCGGCTATATTGCCGAGGGCAAGGAGAAATTGACCATTGCCATTGGCTGCACGGGCGGCCAGCACCGGAGCGTCTCCATTGCCCAGCAGCTGGCCCGGGACCTGTCCAAGGACTACCCAGTCGACATTACCCACCGGGAAATCAGCCGTTACATCAGAAAGTAGGAAATGCAGATGCCTGTTGGTGAAAACAAAATCATTCGCATCATCAAGCGCCGGCGCCCCCGCGTAGTCGTGATTGGCGGCGGGACCGGCTTGCCGGTGATCTTGAATGCCTTAAAGAAGCAAAACGCGGAAATCACGGCGATCGTCACCGTTTCAGACGACGGCGGCTCATCTGGCGTGATCCGCAATTATATCAACGTCGTGCCGCCTGGCGACATGCGCAACGTCTTGGTCTCCCTGAGCGATTTGTCGGAAGAGGAGAAGGCCATCTTCCAGTACCGTTTTGAGTCAAATGATGCCTTTTTCTCAGGCCACTCAATCGGGAACTTGATTATTGCTGCCTTGAGTGAAATGCGGGGGAACATTTTTGACGCCATTCAAAGCCTTTCGGGGATGATGAAGGTGGACGGGCACGTCTACCCGGCTTCCAATGAGCCTTTGACCCTGAACGCGGAATTCATGGATGCCACGACGCAAGCCGGTGAAACGGAAATTACCGGCATGCACAAGCAGATCAAGCGGGTCTGGGTAACCAACACCAATTCCAGCGATGAGCCAAGCGCCATGCAGCCCGTAATTGATGCCGTGATGGGGGCGGATGCCATCGTCTTGGGGCCAGGCTCCTTGTTCACGTCGATTCTGCCCAACCTGATGATCCCCAACTTGGGTGAAGCGGTCAGAAAGACCCGGGCCCAGGTAATCTACATCTGCAACATCATGACCCAGGCCGGGGAAACCGTTGGCTTCTCCGATGCTGACCACGTGCGCGTGATCAACCAGCACCTGGGCGGGGACTACATCGATACGGCCTTGGTCAACGGGGCGCCGATCGACATGACGAAGTTCCATCCCGAAGACTATGATGAATACCTCCTGCCAGTGAAGAACGACTTTGAGGGCTTGCGGGCCCAGCACTGCCGCGTCATCATGGATGATTTTACCGACCAGAGAAACGGGCTGGTCTTCCACGATGGCGACAAGGTCGCCGGCGAGATCATCAACATCGCCCTGCAGGAAATGTTTAAGAGAAAGTAATGCAATAGAAAGCAGGTTGGTCCATGGCAAGCTATGCCAGTGATGTAAAGAAAGAACTGACTTCCATTGAAGTCCACCCCGAGCATGCCAAGGCGGAACTGGCGGCCTTCTTGCGAATGAACGCGGTCTTGAGCCGGCATGACGGGCAGATGAGCCTGGATATCGTGACTGAGAATCCCGCCATTGCCCGGCGGATTTTTTCCCTGATCAAGATTGCCTACGGCTTTGAGCCGCAATTGATCGTGACCCGGAAGATGAAGCTGAAGAAGAATCACCAGTACTTGGTCCGGGTAGCCAAAGAGGTGCCGGAGATCATTGCCGACTTGGAGATCTTCACCCCGGAAAAGGGTTTCGTGACCGGGATTCCGGACAAGATCAAGAATTCCGAGCAGCGGTCCATGTCCTACCTGCGGGGGGCCTTTTTGGCCAGCGGGAGCGTCAACAATCCCGAAACCAGCCGCTACCACCTGGAAATCTACTGCACTTACGCCAACCACTGCCGCGACCTGCAGGAGATCATGAACAAGTACTTTGACTTGAACGCCAAGGTCACGGCCCGCCGCAGCGGCTCCATCGTCTACTTGAAGGAAGCGGAAAAAATTGGCGACTTCCTCCACGTGGTCGGGGCAGTCAACGCCATGCTGGCCTTTGAGGACCTGCGGATCATGCGCGACATGCGCAACTCCGTCAACCGCCTGGTCAACTGCGACACGGCCAACCTGAAGAAGACGGCCAACGCGGCTGCCAAGCAGGTGGAAGACATCGAATTCATCGAGGAGAAGCGGGGAATCGACAGTCTGCCGGACAAGCTGGCCAGCCTGGCCAGGTTCCGCCTGCAGCACCCGGAATTGTCCCTGAAGGAGCTGGCTGAGCAGGTGCCGGATGGTCCCATCTCCAAGTCCGGGGTCAACCACCGGCTCAAGAAGATCCATGAGATCGCGGAAAATCTTAGATAAGCCGCTAGCGACACAAAAAACGACTGGAACGCAAGGTTCCAGTCGTTTTTCGGTTATTGTGCTGATTAATTGTTTAAGGCTTACTTGTCGCTGTTTTGGTTGACCATGATGTCATCGATCAGGCCGTAGTCCTTGGCTTCTTGCGCGGTCATGTAGTGGTCGCGCTCAGTGTCGCGCTTGATGGTTTCGATGTCTTGACCAGAGTCCTTGGCCAAAAGTTCATTGATCATCTTGCGGGTCTTCAGGATTTCTTCAGCCGCGATTTGGATTTCGGTTGCCTGCCCTTGGGCCCCGCCCAGTGGCTGGTGGATCAAGACCGTGGCGTGCGGCAGGGCAAAGCGCTTGCCCTTTTCGCCTTCAGCCAGGATGATGGAAGCCATGGAAGCTGCCATCCCAGTGGCGATGGTAGAAACTGGGGACTTGATGAAGTTCATGGTGTCCACGATGGCCATCCCGGAGGTGATCACGCCGCCTGGTGAGTTGATGTACATGTAGATGTCTTTGGTGTTGTCTTGCGCGTCAAGGAAGAGCAGCTGGGCGATGATGGAGTTGGCCATTTGGTCGTTGACTTCACCGCTGAGCATGATGATTCTGTCTTTCAGCAGGCGGGAGTAAATGTCGTAGGCACGTTCGCCGCGGGCTGTTTGTTCAATAACAGTAGGTACTAACATAGTTTTCCTCCTAGTAAGTTGATTAGCACTCATTTGAATACAGTGCTAATTAAAACACTCTCGCCAGCGGCTGTCAAACAAAGAGGCTCAAATTGAACAAGTCTTTGCGATCATTTTTGGACATTTTTTTCCAGATTCGCGGGTGCTAACTACTAGTCTCAAAATACGTAGCTAAAATGTGCTAACGTATTTAGATGGTGATATAATAGACTCATCCTAATAGAAAGGATGAGTCTATTTTTTATGTCTAAAGTCTACAAGCCCCATGAAGCCGCTAAAGTCTTAGGCGTTTCAGTAAGCACGCTGCAGCGCTGGGATCGTGAAGGAAGATTTCATGCTTTCAGAAACGTAGCCAACAGACGCTACTATACTGAAGAACAGCTAAACAGACTTCTCGGAGTACCAGATCAGCGGAAGAACGTTGCCTATGTACGTGTCTCTTCACAAGGGCAGAAAAACAATCTGAAAAATCAGATGGATTTTATTACCCAGTACTGCAACGCCAAAGGAATCATCCTCGATGAGCGAATCAGCGATATTGGGAGTGGCCTTAACTATCGCCGCCCTAAATGGAATGGGCTTCTGCAGGACGTGGAAGACAAGAAAATCGCCAAAATCTTTATCACGTATAAAGACCGCTTCACTCGTTTTGGTTTTGACTGGTTTGAAGATTTCTGTCAAAGACACGGCACTGAGATTGTTGTTCTTAACAATCCAGATACCAGTCCGGATCAAGAACTGGTTGAGGATCTGATGAGTGTTATTCATGTCTTCTCCTGTCGTCTGGATGGATTGAGAAGATACAAGAAAGAGATAGCAGAAGATCCAAAGCTGCCACACAAGGAAGAAGGTGACTAAAGATGCGAACGCAGACCAGAGTCTACAAGCTTCAGCTTAATGAAGAACAAAAGCGGCTCTTTATCGAGCTGTGCGGCTATCGGCGCTGGGCATGGAATCATGCTCTGGATATCTGGAACGATATGTACGAGGTCAGACGATTGATGGCTGACTACACTGAAAAAGTAAAAATAGTCAAAGAAGCTGCGAAGACCCATGATGAAGTCCGCAGAGTGATTCGCGAGATTGACAGAAACAGCCCTGGAGCTAAAGCAAACCCCTCTCCAAGCTGGCAGAGAGTTCGCAATGAGCTCAATTCTGACAAGGAAACTGATGCTTGGAGACTGGCCTATCCAGCTCATCTTGCCAATCTTGCAGTGCAGGATCTTGGCAATGCTTGGAAGAACTTCTTTGACAAAGCCCAGCCAAACTGGGGCAAGCCGAAGTACAAGTCCCGCAAAGCCCCTCGCCAAGGATTTAAGAGCGACCAAAGCAAAATCGAAGGACAGATTCTGAAGCTGGAATGCCCGCAGGGGCGCAAGGATTGGCCACTTGGCCGGATTCGCTTAAATGAGCCTGTGCTTTCTGATGACTTCAGCGTAATCAGCTATTTCACAGAAGCGGGTAATTATTACGCAGCCATTCCTTTCCAGGTTGAAGACATTAAGCAGCCAGCTAAGACAGGCAAGGCAACAGCCGTTGACGTCAACGTTGGCCACTTCGATTACACGGAAGGTCGGGTAAACGTCCTGCCTAAGCGTCTTGACAAGATTTACAAGAAGATCAAGCACTATCAAAGACAACTTGCCAGAAAACGAATCCAAAATGGAAAAGCGGCCTACAACAGCAAGAACTACTTGAAGACGAGAGCCAAGCTTCAAGCATGCTATCGGAAGGCTGGCAATATCCAAAACGACCTGATCCAGAAGTTTACAACTGAACTGGTTAGAGACTATGACATGATCGTAATCGAAAACCTGTCTGTCAAGGGCATGTTGATGAGCCATGTAGCCTCTAAAGGCGTGCATCGGTCAATGTTTGGCAAGTTTAAGCAGATCTTGACCTACAAGTGCGATTGGTACAGCAAGGAGCTTATTCTGGCAAACAAGCTGTACCCGTCTACTCAGCGCTGTGCAGCCTGTGGCAACGTCAAGAAGGGCGATGACAAGATCACCCTTTACGGCAACAAGAAGCACGGCACAAAGCACAATGAGTACGTCTGCTACAACAAAAAATGCCCGAACTACAACAAAGTCGTAGATCGGGACAAGAATGCGATGCTAAGCCTTTTAGCGCTGGCTGAGCATCCAGAATTGAATAAGGCACTGTAAATTCAAAAAAGTGAAGTTAAGGCTGTGGCTTCGGTCATAGCCATGCGGGTTAGCTGTACCCGAGGATTGGCGAGAGTCTTTCCAAGAAGTTGCAAGAGTGGCACGCAAGTGCCTGCGCTGGTCAATGCGATTGCCTCCTAGTTGAGATATCGGAATACCAGTGATGACGGCAATAAGAAAAATGTTTGCGAGTAAAGCGTCAAAGCTGGTGTGTAGGGTCAATAGCATTAGACCTCTGTGATTCCATTAGTCCAAACTAAAATACACATCTGCACACATTTTTTACAGCTGTTATAATGAAATTGTATCTGGTGGAAAAAGACTTTTCCGATGCGTCAATTAGTTTATAGATGCAGCAATTTGTGTAATATTGGAAGGGAAGAAAAAATGAAGAAGACTTTGTTATGCGCTGCTTCGCTCAGCGCGCTGGCTCTTTTGTCATTGGGGCTGCCGGCAAAGGCGTCTGCCGCGACGGTCACCAAGGCGCCAGGGACCAAGACCGTGAACATCTATGCCAAGGTATCAGCCAAGGGGGCCTCAAAAAAGGTTACGACGACTTCTGCCTTTAAGTACAGCAAGATCCAAGCGACCGCGTCAAAGAAGACCAAGGCCGGCGTTTATGACTATATTTACGTCAATGGCCGGCCAGTCGGCTGGGTCAAGGAAAGCTGGTTCACCCGCAACAAGATCTCAGCTGCCAGTGACGTCTACCGGGTCAAGGGCGACAACAACTTCAACTATAAGGATGCCTTGAACTACGTTGCCGACAGCCACGGGACGGTAGTTGATCCTGACTCAGGCGCGATCAAGGCCAGCTACAAGAATGGCAAGCTGACCTACAGCTACGGCAAGATCAAGAAGACGGTCAACGTGCACTGGACCAGCAACCCAAACACTGCCGTCAAGGCTTCTTACGATCAAGGCGACTTTAAGCTGATGAAGGGGCCAAAGGAATCAGCAAGTACCGGCAAGCACACGGGAACCTCAGCCAAGTGGAACGCGGCTCACCACTACGCGCCGGAAACGACCAGCAACAGCTGGACCAGCGGCGGCTTGACCCTGCGCACCAACTTGTGGGAGCCGCGCAACCTGAGCATGGCCGGCAATGGCTGGCAGCAGGTCGGGCCAGTTGAAGAAGGATTAGGCGTGAACGGCGGCTGGGCCTACAGCACTTGGTACCGCAATTCCGGTGCTTCTGACGTCAAGAATGCCAAGGGCAACTTGGTGGCCTTCAACCTGCCGAAGCTGAACAAGTACACGGTGCAATACCTGGCACCAGCAGCCTACCTGTACAAGCGGCTGAATTTTGCCACTTTTAGAAACTACTGCGCCAACATCAAAGTCAGCCCATACATGAAGCTGGGCCACGGGCAGTCAATTGGGGTAAGCAAGAACTACATCTATGTTCTGGCCAACTACAACAAGATCAATAATGGCGACAATGCCGAGGAAATTCTGCAGATCCGTCGCAGCGACCTGCAGATCAACAAAATGTGGACCATCAGAATCAAGACGGCCAGCGGCACGCCGCGCTACTTCCACAACGCGGCCTTCAGCGGCGACGGCACCATGTACGGCTTGTTCCACAATGGCCGCGGCTGGTATGAATATTGGACTCTGAAGCTGGTGGACAATGCCTGGAAGGTGGTCAAGGTTACCGGGACCAAGGGCAATTTCGTCAAGCAGGTTGCCGGCAAGTCCCCGGTTCAGGGCTTCACTTACGGCAATGGCAACTTCTATGTGGCCTTCAACAACATGATCTTCAAGGTGAAGGCTGACGGGACCTACCAAAAGACTTGGAAGCACGTCACCAACCGGGAAAACGAAGGCCTGGCCTACTCAGGCAACACCTTCTATGCCCAATTGGCCCAACGCGGGGAAATTCTTTCCGGCAAATGGTAGAAATTGGCGCTTGACAGCCACAAAGGCTTTCAGTACAATTTAAGCAAATTAAGCAAGAGGTAAAGAACGATGAACTTTAGATTAAGCACGACACAAGCCTGGTGGCAATTCAGATAGCTGATTGACTCGCATTTTCAGACAGCGGTTCAATCAGGCATTTTGCGTGAACCGCTATCTGAACGTGCTTAAGAACAAGTTCTTAAAGAATCCGGATAGCGTTATGAATAAGAACGCGTCCGGATTTTTGTTTGACCAAGAAACAGGAATTCCGACTCTGGGATTCCTGTTTTTTATTGCTTGCGTGTTCTTGTTCTGTTAGTCAGATTATTGCCTGCCAACTGGCGGGCGAAAGCAAGAAAGGATTATCTACGATGAAAAAAGTGGGAGCAGCTTTTGCCATCCTGTTCGTTTTCCTGGCCGTGGCCTTTGGCCTTGAGTCCAAGCCGGCGCGAGTCAAGCAGGGTCAGGTCAAGATCGGGGTCTTGACCCTGATGCGCCACCCGGCCCTTGATGCCATCTACAAAGGCTTCAAGGCGGAATTGGCCAAGGAGGGCTACCGGGACGGCAAGGAAATCAAAATTGTCTACCAAAATGCCAACAACGACCAGAGCAACCTGAAGACCATGGCGGAAAAGCTGGTCAATGGCGGCTCAAAGGTCCTCTTCGGAATCACGACGCCGTCCTCTCAGGCCTTGGCCAACGCGACCAAGCAGACGCCGATCGTCTTAGGGGCGGTGACGGATCCCCGGTCCGCCAACCTGGTCAAGAACAATGAGCATCCGGGCGGCAACATTACCGGGATCTCCGACCAGGCCCCGATTCATGAGCAGCTGCGGCTGATCCAGCGCTTCATGCCCAGACTCAAGACCTTAGGCGTGATCTATACGTCAAGCGACGCGTCGGCCGTGGCTGGCTACCGGCAGATCGTGGCTGAATGCAAGAAGCTGAAGCTGAGCCTGAAGGCCTATTCCATTGCCAATTCCAATGACTTAAACCAAGTCTCCCAGCAGATGCTGACTCAGGTCGACGCGGTGATCGTGCCGACCGACAACACGATTGCCGGGGCCATGCAGACTTTGGTCAAGAACGCCAACGCGGCCAAAAAGCCGGTTTTTCCAGCCGTGGATACCATGGTCAAAGAAGGCGGGGTGGCCACCTACAGCGTGGATCAGTACCAGCTGGGCGTTGAGGGGGCCAAGATGGTCGTCCAGATCCTGAAGGGCAAGAAGCCGGCCAACATGCCGGTCCGCTACCTTAAGCACGGCACGCCGGTCTTGAACCTGAAAGCGGCCAAGAAATTGGGGCTTACGGTGCCAAAGGACTTTTACCAAGAAGCAAAGCAGAAAGGAACGATTTACAAATGAACTTGATTGTCTCCGCTATTGGCCAGGGCTTCTTATGGGGCCTGCTCGGCTTGGGCTTGTACCTGAGCTTTCGCATTATGAACACGACTGACATGACAGTGGAAGGAACCTTCCCGCTGGGGGCATCCGTGGCCGTCAGCCTGATCGTCAAGGGGACCAGCCCATGGCTGGCGACTTTGGCGGCCTTTATCGCCGGAAGCTTGGCTGGTCTGGTCACGGCCTTGCTGATCACGAAGGGGAAGATCCCCAGCCTGCTGGCCGGGATTTTGACCATGACCGGGATCTATTCAGTGGACTTGATGGTCATGGGCAAGTCCAACGTGTCCCTTTTGGGCAAAAGCACGATTTTTGCCAATGCTTTCCTGAAATCCTTGCCCCAGTACTTTGACTCGGTCTTTGCCGGAACTTTGATCATGCTGCTGGTGACGGGCCTGCTGATCTGGTTCTTGTACACCGACTTTGGCCAATCCTTCATCGCGACTGGCGACAATCCGCAAATGGCCAAGTCTTTAGGGATCCACGTCAATCAAATGACCATTGTCGGCTTGATGCTGTCAAACGGTCTGGTCGGCCTGTGCGGGGCCGTCGTGGCGCAAAGCAATGGCTATGCCGACGTCAACATGGGGATCGGGACGATCGTCATCGCGCTGGCCTCAATCATCATCAGCGAGGTCATCTTCAGAAACCTGGACCTGGGCAGCCGCCTGTTTGCCGTAACCTTGGGCTCCATCATCTACCGGCTGATCCTGCTGGCGGTGCTGCAGATCGGCTTGTCTTCAGACAACCTGAACCTGATTTCCGCGCTCGTCTTGGCGCTCTGCATGATGCTCCCGCAAGCTGAACAGCAGCTGCATTTGAAAAAGACCCTGTTAGGAGGCATGAAAAATGACTAGCGAAGCAGCCTTAATCAAACTGGAAAATATTGAAACGACCGTCAACCCTGGCACGGCGGATGAAGCCAAGATCCTGAAGGGGATCAACCTGGAGATCAGGGAAGGGGACTTTATCTGCCTGCTTGGCGGCAACGGGGCGGGCAAGAGCACGCTGTTGAACGTCTTGGCGGGGGAAGTCAGCCCGTCCAAGGGGAAGATCTTCTATAAAGGAAAGGACATCAGCAAAGAGAGCGAAGAAAAACGGAGCCGCTTCATCGCCCGGGTCTTTCAGGATCCCAAATTAGGCACCGCGCCGCGGATGACGGTCGCGGAAAATCTGCTGTTGGCCGCCAAGCGGGGAGAGCGGCGGCCGTTGAAATTGCGGAAGCTGAAGGCACAAAGGGCGGCTTTTGCCAAAGCGCTGGCGGCAATCAACAACGGCCTGGAAGACAAGATGGACGTGGCCGTTGACCAGCTCTCTGGCGGCCAGCGCCAGGCCTTGAGCTTCGTGATGGCGACTTATAAGCGGCCAGACCTGCTTTTGCTTGATGAGCACACGGCGGCCTTGGACCCAAGATCCAGCCGGAAGCTGCTGGAAGCTACGGACGCCAGCATTCGCCAAGAGCAGATCACGGCCGTGATGATCACTCACCACATGGAGGACGCCTTAAAATACGGCAACCGCTTGCTCGTGCTGGAGGACGGACAGGTCATCCGGGATTTTCGGGGGGCGGCCAAGGCCAAGCTGACCTTGAATGACCTGGCCAAATTCTTTGAATAACAGGCAATAATAAAGCAGACAAAAAAGGAAGAAGCAGGCATCGTCCTGCTTCTTCCTTTGCTATTTGATAAAAAATGAATAAAAAAAGTCGCTACAGGTCAGCAGCGACTTTAAGTCCTTATGGACCCCCTGGGAGTCGAACCCAGATTTCAAGAACCGGAATCTTGCGTGCGATCCATTACACTAAGGGTCCATCCGATTACCTAATCTATTATAACAAACAATTTTAAATTGGGAAGAGCTAAATTTAGAAAGTCCGCAAAAATTAAGACTTAGTTTTTGCAATTTTAACTTTTTGTAAAGGCTTTTTAGGAAATGGCAAAGTCGTTCAAAAAGCTTGCATACAAAATAAATTCTGCTATACTAGGGAGTGTCGAGAGAGAAATGGAGATTTAAGCGAAAGTCTTGTTTCTCTTATATTTTTAAGCAATGTGGGACACAAAACGTCAACACTATGGTCGGCAAGCGTCCCACTAGAAGGATGGTTACTTTGAACACGGATTTATCCCTGCTCGAACTGCTTGTTCCTGATGCTTTAAAGATCTTTCGGCAAAGATACCTGATCCTGGAGCAGATCAGCCTCCACGCCCCGGTTGGGCGGCGGAATGTGGCAATCAGGCTTGGCTTAAGCGAACGCAACATTCGCACTGAGACTGAGTATCTGCGGAAACTGGGCCTGATCGAAATTCATAATTACGGGATGGTCCTCACGGAGAAGGGGGAGAGCGTCGTCAAAGACGCAGCACAGATTGTTGATCGACTTTTTAATGCCAGCCAAGCAGAAGTGAAGCTGGCAGAGAAACTCGAAATCGATCGGACAATCATTGTCGCAGGCGACTCTGATTTGCAAGGCCGGGTCTATGACCTGGCCGGGGAAGAGCTGAACTCAGCCTTGAACCTGCTCTTGCCTTTATCTGACTGCATCGTGACAGTCATGGGCGGCAAGACGATTGCCAAGGTCGCCAAGAAGTTGACGCCATCGTTGAGCGAAAACCGGAAAATCAAATTTGTTCCCGGTCGGGGCGCTTTGGGCGGCAGAGTCAATACGGAAAGCAATGCCATCGTGCAAGAGATGGCGCGTGCTACCGGCGGCAGTTATGAATCGCTTTTCTTACCGGAACAGGTTCCCAAGGATGCCTACCGCTCCTTGCTTCATGATCCGGAGATCAGCGAAGTGCTACAAGATATCTCGCGAAGTGACGTCGTCATCCATGGCATCGGTTTAGCCGATGAGATGGCCAGACGGCGGGGGTATGACCCCTTGGCCTTGGCCAAGTTGCGCGAGAATAAGGCAGTCACCGAATGCTTTGGATGTTTCTTCGATGACGAAGGCCACGTAGTCGAACGAATCAGACAGGTTGGTTTGCAGTTCGAAACATTAACGAACGTCCCGCATATCATCGCGGTGGCCATGGGAGCCCGTAAGGCTGAGGCCATTCAAGCATATATGCGCAACGCGCCTCATCAGACCTGGTTAATTACTGATGAGGCAGCCTCAAATCTGATTTTAAACGGGAAAACCCGCTTAAAATAAAATGTTGTTTATAGTTCTTAAGGAGGACTTACGAATATGACAGTTAAGATTGGTATTAACGGTTTCGGCCGTATTGGTCGTTTGGCTTTCCGTCGTATTATGGACTTGGGCGAAGCTTCAAAGGACATCGAAGTTGTTGCTATTAACGACTTGACTACTCCAGCTATGTTGGCTCACCTGTTGAAGTACGACACTACTCATGGCACTTTCGACCACGAAGTTTCAGCTACTGAAGACTCACTGGTAGTTGACGGCAAGAAGTACCGTGTTTACGCTGAAGCAGACGCCAAGAACATTCCTTGGGTTAAGAACGACGGCGTTGACTTCGTTCTTGAATGTACTGGTTTCTACACTAGCAAGGCTAAGTCAGAAGCTCACCTTGAAGCAGGCGCTAAGCGTGTATTGATCTCAGCTCCAGCCGGCAACGACTTGAAGACTATCGTTTACTCAGTAAACCAAGACACTTTGAACGCTGACGACAAGATCGTTTCAGCTGGTTCATGCACCACTAACTCACTTGCTCCAATGGCTAACGCTTTGAACAAGGAATTCGGCATCGAAGTTGGTACTATGACTACTATCCACGCCTACACTGCTACTCAAAAGGTTTTGGATGGTCCTGACCGTAAGGCTAACTTCCGTAACGCACGTGCCGCTGCTGAAAACATCATCCCTCACTCAACTGGTGCTGCCAAGGCTATCGGCCTTGTATTGCCAGAATTGAACGGCAAGCTTGATGGCCACGCACAACGTGTTCCAGTTCCAGATGGCTCAGAAACTGAACTTGTTACTATCTTGAACAAGAAGGTAACTGCTGAAGAAGTTAACGCAGCTATGAAGAAGTACGAAAGCCCATCATTTGCTTACAACGATGACGAAATCGTTTCAAGCGACGTTCTTGGTATGACTGCTGGCTCAATCTTTGACCCAACTCAAACCCAAGTTATCACCGCTGGTGACAAGCAACTTGTTAAGACTGTTGCTTGGTACGACAACGAATACTCATTCACTTGCCAAATGGTTCGTACTTTGTTGCACTTTGCTACTCTTTAATTTTAAGTTAAAGACTAAATTTAATTAGTAGTGTGAAAGAAGGCGGAGGGAAATATCTTCCTTCCGCCTTTTTTCGATGAAATATTAGGAGATTTTTTCAATGGCTAAATTGATTGTTTCTGACGTAGACGTTAAGGACAAGAAGGTTTTGGTTCGCGTTGACTTCAACGTGCCAATTAAGGATGGCGTGATTGGTGACGACAACCGTATCGTAGCCGCATTGCCAACTATCAAGTACATCATCGAACACGGCGGCAAGGCAATCTTGCTGTCACACCTTGGCCGTGTCAAGAGCGATGAAGACAAGAAGAGCTTGAGCCTGGCTCCAGTTGCCAAGCGTTTGGGCGAATTGCTGGACAAGCCAGTAACTTTCGTACCTTCAAACGAAGGCAAGGAAGTTGAAGACGCCATCAACAACATGAAGGACGGCGACGTAGTTGTTTTGGAAAACACCCGTTTCCAAGACATCGACAACGACTTCGGCAAGCGCGAATCAAAGAACGACCCTAAGCTGGGCGAATACTGGGCATCATTGGGCGACGTGTTCGTAAACGACGCCTTCGGTACTGCTCACAGAAGCCACGCTTCAAACGTTGGTATCGCTACTGCCATGAAGGCTGCTGGCAAGCCTGCTGCTGCCGGCTTCCTGCTTGAAAAGGAAATCAAGTTCTTGGGCAACGCCGTTGCCAACCCAGTTCACCCATTCGTAACCATCTTGGGTGGTGCTAAGGTTTCAGACAAGATCGGCGTGATCACCAACTTGATTCCTAAGGCTGACCACATCATCATCGGTGGTGGTATGGCTTACACCTTCCTGAAGGCTCAAGGCCACAAGATCGGCAAGTCATTGGTTGAAGACGACAAGGTTGAATTTGCCAAGGAATTGTTGGAGAAGGCTGGCGACAAGCTGGTTCTGCCAATCGACAACGTAGCCGCAACTGAATTCAACAACGATGCTGCTTCAGAAGTCGTTGGCGACGACATTCCTGACAACGAAATGGGCTTGGACATCGGTCCTAAGACTGTTGAACTCTTCAAGAAGACTCTTGAAGGCGCCAAGACTGTTGTTTGGAACGGGCCAATGGGCGTGTTCGAAATGCCTAACTTCGCCAAGGGTACTTTGGAAGTCGGCCGTGCTTTGGCTGACTTGCCAGACGCGACTACTATTGTCGGCGGTGGTGACTCAACTGCTGCTGCCAAGCAATTGGGGATCGCTCCTAAGTTGACTCACATCTCAACTGGTGGTGGCGCATCTCTTGAATACCTTGAAGGTAAGGAATTGCCAGGTATCGCTTGCGTTTCAGACAAGTAGTTTAGGAGGAATTATAAATGTCACGTACCCCAATTATTGCTGGTAACTGGAAGTTGCACAACAACCCAGAACAAACCGTTGAATTTGTTAACGCAGTTAAGGCCCAATTGCCAGACCCATCAAAGGTTGAATCATTGATCTGTGCACCAGCTGTTGACCTTGACGCTTTGCGCAAGGCTGCTGAAGGCTCAAACCTGCACATCGGTGCAGAAAACTGCTACTTCGAAGACGAAGGTGCCTTCACTGGTGAAACTTCACCAAAGGTTCTGCACGAAATGGGCATCCAATACGTAATTATTGGCCACTCAGAACGTCGCGGCTACTTCCACGAAACTGACGAAGACATTAACAAGAAGGCTAAGGCTATTTTTGCTAATGGCATGACTCCAATCATTTGCTGCGGTGAATCATTGGAAACCCGTGAAGCCGGCAAGGAAGCTGAATGGGTAGTTGGCCAAATCAAGGCTGCTTTGGCAGGCTTGACTGCTGAACAAGTTTCATCACTCGTAATTGCCTACGAACCAATCTGGGCAATCGGTACTGGCAAGACTGCTTCAAGCGACCAAGCTGAAGACATGTGCAAGACTATCCGTGAAACTGTTAAGGACTTGTACAATGAAGAAACTGCTGAAAACGTCCGCATCCAATACGGTGGTTCTGTAAAGCCAGCCAACGTTAAGGAATTGATGGCAAAGCCTGACATCGACGGTGGTTTGGTCGGCGGTGCTTCATTGGTACCAGACTCATACTTGGCTTTGGTAAACTACCAAGACTAATTTTAAATAACTGTCATAAAAAGTCGCTTTCCGCGTGGGGAAGCGGCTTTTTATTGTCAACCACGCTGGGGAATGCCTGAGCAAATTAAAACGATCAAGCTGGCTGAGCTTGATCGTTTTCCTTAACTTAATTAAGTGCTTTCTCGCGGGAGGCCGCGATGACTTGCTGGTAGACTGGCAGTTTCTCTTTGAGCTTCGTGGTCAGATAAGACAGGTAGATGTTGAAGCTGAAGTACTCAGCTGGCAATTTGACGAAGCGAGAAAACATATTGCCCTGTTTCTTAGGGTCAAGCGCGATCAGCGCTGGATCAACCAAAGCCAGCAGGCCGCTCTTATGAGCAATGAAAGCCGCGTCCCACTGGTTGTTGACCTGAATCGTCGCGGTCGTATCGATCTTTTGGTTGGATAAAAAGCGTTTAAGAACGCCATAAGTATCCAGCTCCTTCTTGGAACCGATGAATTGGGCCGTGCTGCCAAGGGGCACCAGCAGGGATAATTGCCGGTGTTCCAAGACCTCTGAATCAACTCTCCGGTCGATGAGCTGTGGACCGATGTAGAAGTCCATTGAATCGTTTTTCAGGCGGTCAAGGGCGCGGCTGCCATCAATAGGAATGATTTTCAGTTGCTCTGACAGCTTCTTGGCGTATAAGTTGCGATAGATTCCAGATGCAAAGTCCGGGTCAATTGGCTGCATGTAGCCAATGACCGTGATGTCTTTTTGACTGCTGCTGAGCGTTTTCATTTGGGACTGCAGGTCACCATAAGCTGAAAGGACCTTATCCAGTCCGTTTGCCAGGCTTTGGCCCGCTTCAGTCAAAGAAATTGGCATGCTGGAGCGGTTGACCAGCTTGATCCCGTAATCATGCTCAGCTCGTGTGATAGCTGGCTGACGTATGACTGGCTCAGATACAGGTTGTCTGAGACATCCGCCAGGGTCGGGTGCGACTTAACCTCTTTTAAGATGGAAAGCAGCAATTCAAGATTATGCATGAAAAAAACTCTAAAACAATAGCACAGAGCTTAAGACTTATTTGCGGAACTGTAAAGATTGCCGCAAAAAGTCCCAAGACGCGCTAAGACGAAATAGATTAATATCAATTGTCGTTAGGGTTTGTCATTAATCGACTCTCTCTAGCTTAAAAGCCGATCCAGAGTACAATTAGGATTATTGGGTTATTTGATTTATCTGATAAATCTTAAATTGATTATTACTAGCAACAATAATTACTGCATCGCTTTCAAGCAAGAGCCGTTGATTTGCCTGACTGACCGTCGTTTATACCCTTGAATCAACCAATTAACCTGATAATTCTGTATTCTTGAAAATATTGCGGAATTCACCAGCGGCCAGGCGGCAAACTCTATAACCGCGAAAGGTCCTTCCATTTCTTTGGAAGGGCCTTTTGTCTTATACTTAGTAATAGCTATTGCAACTGTTTTTAGCAATGAAAGTATTGGAAAGGATTTTGATTTTGATTATTCGCAAAGCTAGAAAAGACGACTATGTTGCCGTTTTTCCAATTTTGAACCAAATTTTCGATGAAATGGACATGGCGACCATCAAGCGGCTGCCAGACAGCCAATTCTACGACTTGATGCGGCTGGGCTTTATTTCAGAGAACTACCGCTATTCATACAACCGGATCTGGGTGGCAACCGATGAACATGACCGGGTCCTGGGCATCCTGTGCATGTATTCTGACCGCGACCAAGGCATCATTGACGTGGTCTTGCGCAAGGAAATGGCCAAAGTCGGCCTGCCGATGAAGACTGACATCTTTACCGACAAGGAAGCCGAAAAGGGCGAATGGTACATTGACGCGATCGCGGTTTCACCTAAATACTGGGGCCGGGGCATTGCCAGCAAGCTGCTGGACGTCGCGCCCAAGATTGCTAAGAAACATGGCTTCTCAGTCGTTTCTTTGAACGTGGACAAAGAAAACCCTCGTGCACAGCGCTTATACGTGCACAAGGGCTTTGAGACGACTCACGCGATGACTATTGGCGATCGCGTTTATGATCATATGGTGAAAAGAGTCTAAAGAGACTGGCCGTCCCAGTGGAATGCTGGCTGATGATTGGCAGAAAGTCTGGCAATTCCAAGGGCGTGACGTGCCACTGGGTAAAGAGGACGGCAATCAACAGAATAAAAGGGATATCTTCTGGCCGCTCAATCTGGCAGGTCAGAACGACGCCGTGGTCACTGACTTCCGTCTGGACCGCGGCGACTTTTTTTACCCCGCTTCTAAAGGCGTAGCTCCCTTTCTTGATGCTCCCGTTGACCCAGTAGTTCAAGCGGGTGATGTAAAAAAGGTTGAGCTGGTGGTTGTTGACCTTCTTTACATGGACCAGGGAGTGGTTGACCACATCAAGGGTGTAAGAGGCAATCAGCCCGGTCCCGTCACTGTAGAGGCGGCCAATTTCCTGGCTGCTGGTGTCCAGCAGGTAGAGGGTATGATTGGGGTTGTCCAGGTTGCCCCGGATGATGCCCCAAGGTTCACCCTTGCCGTCAACAATCGGGATCTGGCCGGTATGCCCCTCTTGGGTGAGGGAAAGGGTGTAGGTATACATGGTTACTTCAACTCTTTTTTGTTTTCAGCGATAATTCGGTCAATCGCGGCAGCTACCCCATCTTCATTGTTGGTGCGGGTGATAAAGGTAGCGATGTTCTTGATGTCCAAGACCGCGTTGCCCATGGCTACGCCAACACCAGCCATGGAAATCATGCTTTCATCGTTGAGGTTGTCGCCGATCGCGGCCGTTTCCTCGCGCTTGATGCCCTTGGCTTGCGCGTAGTCCATCAGGGCCGGCCCCTTTTGGGCCTTGGCCGCGTTGATTTCAATGTTGTCGCTTGAGCTGGAAGTGATGGAGAGCTCGCCCATCTGCTTGACTTGCGGAATGATGCCTGAGAAGAACTCTGGCCCCCGGCTGTCAAAGGCGATGATCTTCATGATTTCCAGATTGTCGTCTTCCAGCAGGTGCTCGAAGCTGTCAACTTCCTGGATGCTGACGATGGCTGGCTTGGCGCCGGAAACCATGACGGCTTCTTTGAAGGTCAGGCCAGGGTTCAGAGTCATGACGTAGTGGGCCACGTTGGCAATCCGGGCGCTCAGGTCTTCTGAGTAGACCTTGTCCTTGGTGACCACTTCAAAGTACAAATGGTACTGCTTGAGCAGCTTGACGATTTGCCGGCCGACTGCCAGGTCAATCGGGTTCTTGACGATCAGGTTGCCTTGCGGGTCGTAGACCAGGGCCCCGTTCAAATTGATGAAGCCGCAATGGATGCCGTAGCTCTTGATCAGCCCCCAGGATTCGTGGGGCGCGCGGCCGCTAGCGACTAAGAATTCGATCCCGTTGTTTTCTGCCCGCTGGATAGCTTGGACATTGCCATCAGAAACCTCCATGCTGGCGTTAAAAAGGGTCCCGTCCAAGTCGCAGGCGATCAATTTAATCATCTGAATTTACCTCCTTGTTGTTCGTTTTCATAATAACATAAAAACGGGGCTAGCAAGGTATGCAGAAACATGAAATATTCTCCAAAAAAGGAGTCGTGATTTTTTTCACTAATCCTTGGACTAGGGGCCGATTAATGATAAGATTCTAGTAGGACAAAATAAAGGTGGAATGATTGATGAAGCATTTTATTGGCAACGATTGGGATCAGGTGCTGGAGCCGGTTTTTGAAAGTGATGAATATCACAACTTACATGAATTTTTGCGCTCCGAGTACCAGAATAAGCAGATCTACCCGGATATGTATCATATTTTCACGGCTTTCAAGCTGACTCCCTTCGCGGAGACCAAGATCGTGATCTTGGGCCAGGATCCCTACCACAATCCCGGCCAGGCAAATGGGATGAGCTTTTCTGTCAGCCCAGGCACGCCCCTGCCGCCGTCCTTGCGGAATATCTACAAGGAACTGTATGACGACGTGGGTGCCTTGCCGGTGAACCATGGCTATTTGAAGCGGTGGGCCGACCAGGGCGTGCTCCTGCTCAACGCGGTCCTGACCGTGCCTTACGGGCACGCAAATGGCCACCAGGGCAAGGGCTGGGAGGCAGTTACCGACGCGGCCATCAAGGCCTTGAGCGAGCGGGGCAAGGTGGTCTTTATCCTTTGGGGCCGCTTTGCCCAGAACAAGATTCCCTTGATCGACCAGGAGAAGAACGTCATCATCAAGTCCGCCCACCCAAGTCCGTTTTCAGCCAACCGCGGCTTTTTTGGCTCCCGGCCTTTTTCAAGAGCCAACGCGGCCTTGGTCAGCTTCGGCGAAGCGCCAATTGACTGGCAGCTGCCCATGCAGGCAGAGTAGTATCCTTTAGGAGGAAAAAATGGAAGTTTTTGAAATTTTGAAAGATTTGTTGAAGAAGAGTCCAAAGAAGCGGATCGTTTTTCCAGAAGGCAATGACGTCCGCGTGCTGACCGCGGCCAGCCGCTTGCAGGCTGACGGCCTGGTTGAGCCCATCCTGCTGGGCGAGGCGGACAAGGTGGAGGCGCTGGCCAAGAAAGCCAAGCTGGATCTGTCAGGGATCAGGATCGTTGACTACCTGCACGCGCCGGAATTTGCCTCAATGGTTGAAAAGTTCCACGAGCGCATGGCTGGAGGAAAGCATTTCCAAAGCATGGAAGAGGCGCATGACGCCATGCTGGACCCTAACTTCTACGGGACCATGCTGGTTTATACCGGCGAAGCTGACGGGATGGTTTCCGGGGCGGCCCACTCAACGGCTGCAACTGTCCGCCCGGCCTTGTTCATCTTGAAGACCAAGCCGGGGATGCACCGAGTTTCAGGCTCCTTCATCATGGAGCGGGGCGAAGAGAAGTACATCTTTGCTGACTGCGCGATTTCCATTGACCCAACCAGCGACCAGCTGGCCGAATTTGCTGAACAGTCAGTCATTACGGCCAAGGCAATCGGAATTGAAGAGCCGCGCGTGGCCTTTTTGAGCTTCTCAACCCATGGCTCAGCCAAGGGAGCGCAGGTTGACAAGGTAGCCGAAGCTGTTAAACTCTTTAAGAGCAAGAACCCAGACGTGATTGCCGACGGGGAGCTGCAGTTTGACGCTGCCTTCGTGCCGGAAGTGGCCAAGATCAAGGCGCCGGACTCAGCAGTGGCTGGCAAGGCCAACATCTTCATCTTCCCAGAGCTGCAATCCGGCAACATTGGTTACAAGATTGCCCAGCGCCTGGGCGGCTTTACGGCCGTTGGCCCCGTCTTGCAAGGGCTGGCCAAGCCAGTCAACGACCTGTCGCGCGGCTGCTCAGCTGACGACGTCTACAAGATCGGGATTCTGACGGCAGCGCAATCAGCAATCGAGGATTAAAAGAAAGAACGTTATGACAGAATTAGCAATCAATTCAGCAGCCGCCATGCAGAAATGGGGCCAGGCCTTGGCTGACACCGCCAAGCCCCATGATCTCTTGCTGCTTAAGGGCGACTTGGGCGCCGGCAAGACGACCATGACCCAGGGCTTGGGCCGGGCTTTAGGAATCAAGCGCCCGGTCAAGAGTCCAACCTTTACGATCGTGCGCGAGTACCGGGAAGGCAAGATGCCGCTCTTCCACATGGACTTTTACCGCCTGGAGGGCGACGACCTGGCTTCAATCGACCTGAATGAGTATCTGGCTGAAGATGGGATCGTGGTCATTGAATGGCCGCAGGTTATCCAGGATGATTTGCCAGAAAACTACCTCGGCTTGGTGCTCAAGCGGGTTGATGACTCCTGGGACTCCACCAAGCGCGTGGTGCAGCTTGATCCCCACGGGCCAAGAGCCGGCGAATGGGCCAAAGAAGCTCAGGCCCGCTACACGGAATTAATGGCGAAATAGCCAGCAGACGAAAATAACCAGACGCAAGCCAAAAATGCGTCTGGTTATTTTTTTGCCAATGGCTGGCAAGCTAGATCTGATAGACAAACTGTTTGACGGCCTCCATGCCGTGCTTTTCCGCTTCCTTGACCAGGATGCCGGCACAGGCCTCGCTGTCGCTGAGAGCGTTATGGTGGTGCCAGAGTTCAACGTCCAGCAGGTCAGAAACCGTGTTGAGCTGGTAGTTGGCCAGGCCTGGCTCCAGCTTTTTGGCGACTGCCAGGGTATCGATGACCAGGTAGTGGGGCTCAGCGATCCCGTAGCGCATCAGCGACTGCTTCATGACGTTGGTGTCAAAGCGGGCGGTGTGGGCTGCCACGAGCATCCCCGGCTGAAACAGCCCCTTGATCTTGGGCCAGACCTCGCTCATGGTCGGGGCGCTTTGCACGTCTTTGGCCGTGATGTCGTGCACCTTGATGTGCTGGGCGTCAAAGGCCATTTGGGGATTGATGACAGTGTAGAAGCGGTCGATGATCTTGTTGTCCCGCACCATGACCAGGGCTAAAGAGCAGGCACTGGCTGGGTGCTGGTTGGCAGTTTCAAAGTCCATTGCGACAAAATTCATTAGAAAAACCTCCGGTAACTAAAAGAAGTATAGCACAGGACTTAAGGCTCACTAAAGTGATGAAGACCAGCGGCTAATGCGGTAAAATATCAAAAGGAATTATGAGGAGGCACAATATTGAAATTGACTGATTTGCAAGCTAAGGGCATCGACATTCAAGAAAACATTCCCCTTAGCCGTTACTCATTTACGGAAACGGGCGGCCCAGCCCAATTTTTGGCCTTTCCCAAGTCTTTGGCAGAATTGCAGGATTTGCTGGCCGCGGCGGAAGAAGAGCAGCTGCCAATCACGGTGATCGGCAACGCATCCAATTTGATCATCAGCGACAAGGGCATCAAGGGGCTGGTCATCATCTTGACCAAGATGCACCAGATCAAGGTGGCCGGCGACAAGGTCACGGCGGAGGCCGGCGCGAGAATTATCGACACTTCCTTTACCGCGGGCAAGGCGGGCTTGTCCGGTCTGGAATTTGCAGCCGGGATCCCAGGGTCAGTCGGCGGGGCGGTCTTCATGAACGCCGGGGCCTATGGCGGCGAGACCAAGGACTGCCTGGAAACGGCCACGGTCTTGACGAAAGACGGCCAGTTGAAGACCTATAGCAATGCAGAATTGCAGTTCAGCTACCGGCACTCGCTGGTGCAAGAGACCAAGGAGATCGTCGTTTCCGCCGTTTTCGCCTTGAAGAAGGGCGACCGGGAAGCAATTCTGGATGAGATGAACTACCTGAACGCGCTTAGAAAGTACAAGCAGCCTTTGGAATACCCGTCATGCGGCTCCGTCTTCAAGCGCCCAACGGGCCACTTCGTCGGGCCAATGCTGATCAAGGCGGGACTGCAGGGCAAGCAGATCGGCGGGGCCCAGGTCTCGATGAAGCATGCCGGCTTTATCGTCAACAAGGGCGGCGCCACGGCCACGGACTACCTGAACCTGATTCACTATATTCAAAAGACGATTAAGGAAAAATACGGGATAGATTTGCATACAGAAGTGAGAATTATTGGGGACAAGTAAAACTTTAGCAATAAATTAGAACATGTAGGAAAAGCGTATGGAAATTATTAAGTTGGATCACATCACCAAGCAGTATGATGATGGTTTTGTTGCCTTGCGGGACATCAATCTGAGCATTGAGTCAGGGAAGTTTTATTCCTTGCTTGGACCTTCCGGGTCCGGCAAGACGACGATTTTGCGGATCATTGCCGGTTTCGCCGAGCCCAGCACGGGGAAAGTCTACTTTAACGGGCAGGACATTACCGGCTTGGACGCGTCCAAGCGGCACTTTAATACCGTCTTCCAGAACTATGCCCTCTTTCCGCACCTGAACGTGTACGAGAACGTGGCCTTTGGGCTCAAGCTCAAGCGGACTCCGGAAGCCACGGTGCGGGAAAAGGTCAAGGATGCCCTCCACACCGTCCGTCTGGACGGCTTTGCCAACCGGGAGATCTCAGAGCTCTCCGGTGGCCAGCAGCAGCGGGTTGCCATTGCCAGGGCGATCATCAATGAGCCGAAAGTCCTGCTTTTGGATGAATGCCTTTCAGCCCTGGACAAGCGCCTGCGCAAGGAAATGCAGTTTGAATTGCGGGCCATCCAGAAGAAGCTGGGCATCACTTTCATCTTCGTCACCCACGACCAGGAAGAAGCTCTGGCCATGAGCGATGAGATCTTTGTCTTGAATGACGGGCAGATCCAGCAAAGCGGCAGCCCGGTGGCCATCTATGATGAGCCGGTCAACGACTTTGTCGCCCGCTTCATCGGGGATTCCAATATCCTGCCTGGGGAAATGATCAAGGACTTTGAGGTCAAGTTTGCCGGCAAGAACTTTGAATGTGCCGATGCCGGGATTACCCCGGGGGAAAAGGTTGAAGTCGTCTTAAGACCGGAAGACCTGGACATCACCGCACCGGAAAAGGGCAAGGTGACTGTGCAGGTTCTCAGCCAGCTTTTCCTGGGCGACCACTTTGAGATCAAGGCCACTGGCGCCGGCACTGAATGGCTGATCCACTCGACCAATGGGGTCAAGATTGGCCAGGAGATTGGCCTCTTCTTTGACCCGGAGGACATTCACGTCATGCGCTTGGGCGAAACCGAAGCGGAATTTGATGCCCGCCTTGAAAGCTACGAAGGCGATGGAGAGGGGGACGACGAATGAAGCAAAAGCACCTCAGCTTCCTGATCCCATACCTTTTGTGGATCATCTTGTTCGTCATCGCGCCCCTGGTCTTGATCTTGGGCTACTCCTTGACGGACGCTGCCGGTCACTTTACCTTGCACAACTTTGTGCTCTTTTTTTCCGGCGACACCTTCATCAAAATGATGCTCAATTCCTTCTGGTATGCCCTGCTGATCACCTTCTTCTGCCTGCTGATCTCTTATCCGGCCGCCATGGTCTTGACCAAGCTGAAGAACCAGCAGTTCTGGCTGATGCTGGTCATTTTGCCGACCTGGATCAACCTGCTGCTCAAGGCCTACGCCTTTATCGGCATTTTTGCCAGAAACGGGATGGTCAACCAGTTCCTCCACCTGTTCGGGATTGGGCCAGTGCCGATTCTGTTCACGGACTTTGCCTTTATCTTCGTGGCGACCTATATTGAGATTCCTTTTATGATCATGCCGGTCTACAACGCCTTAAAGGAAATTGACCCGGCCTTGATCCGGGCCAGCTCCGACCTGGGCGCCAGCTTCTGGCAGACTTTCAGATACGTTATCTGGCCTCTGTCCTGGCCTGGGGTAGAAAGCGGGATTCAGGCCATCTTTATCCCGTCCTTGTCCCTCTTCATGCTGACCCGCTTGATCGGGGGCAACCGCGTCATCACTTTGGGGACGGCGGTTGAAGAGTACTTCTTGACCACGATGAACTGGAACATGGGGGCCACGATTGGCGTCATCCTGATCTTCTTGATGACCATTGTCATGATTCTGACCTCCGGCAAGCGCCACAAGAAGGAGATTGACTTATGAGAAAAAACAGTCTTTTGGGCCGGATCTACTTTGGCTTGGTCCTGGTGATCCTTTACCTGCCGATTTTTTACCTGGTCTACTTCTCTTTCTCCAGCGGCAAGAGCATGGACCATTTCCAGCACTTTACCTGGGCCCACTACCAAACCTTGTTTGCGGACCACCGCCTGCTGGCCATCTTTTTGGAGACGCTCATGCTGGCTTTGCTGTCCAGCTTGATCGCGACGGTAATTGGCACTTTAGGGGCGATCGCGATCAACGAGATGCGGAAGCCGGCCAAGCAGCGCTTGTACCTGTCTTTGAACAATATTCTGATCGTTTCGCCTGACGTCATCATCGGTGCCAGCTTCTTGATCCTGTTCACGGCGCTGGGCTTTACCCTGGGCTTTGCCTCAGTCTTGCTCAGTCATATTGCCTTTTCCGTCCCGATCGTCGTCTTGATGGTCCTGCCCAAATTAAAAGAAATGGACAATTCGCTGATCGATGCTGCCAGAGACCTGGGGGCCAGCGGCTGGCAGGTCTTTTCCAAGGTCCTGATTCCGGCCCTGACGCCGGGCATCATGTCGGGGATGTTCATGGCCCTGACCTACTCTTTGGACGACTTCGCCGTGACTTTCTTCGTAACTGGCAATGGCTTTACGACCCTGTCCGTTGAAATCTACTCCAGAGCCCGCCAGGGGATTGACCTGGAAATCAACGCGCTCAGTACAATCATCTTCTTGTTCGTCATGCTCCTGGTTGGGATCTACTACTTTATTTCCAAGCGCCAGGGCAAGAAGGTCAAGGGCGTAGGAGGGCTGATCAAATGAAAAAGATGTTTATTTCGATTGCGGCCATTCTCTTGGCCTGCCTGGCCCTTTTTTGGGGAGCCCAGGAGCTGGACAGCTCTTCAAGCGGGAGCGAGAGCAGCTCTAAGGATTTGATCATCTACAACTGGGGCGACTATATTGACCCCAAGCTGATCACCAAGTTTGAAAAAAAGACCGGTTACCACGTCATCTATGAGACTTTTGACTCAAACGAGGCGATGTACACCAAGCTCAAGCAGGGCGGAACCAACTACGATCTGGCCGTTCCGTCTGACTACATGATCACCAAATTGCGCAAGGACAAGCTGCTTGACAAGATCGACACCAAGAAGCTGTCCAACTTCAAGTACATCGGCCAGGAATTCTTGCACAAGTCCTTTGACGAAAACAACGAATATTCCGTCCCTTACTTCTGGGGCACCCTGGGGATCGTCTACAACGACAAGTACGTCAAGCCAGGCGAGATCTCCACTTGGAACGACCTCTGGCGCAAAAAGTACCGGGGACAGATCCTGTTGGTTGATTCCGCCCGCGACATCATGGGCTTGGCCCTGGTTTCCATGGGCCACTCCATGAATACGACCAACTCAAGCTATCTAAAGGCGGCCAAGGACAAGCTGGACAAGCTGGGGCCAAACGTCAAGGCGATCGTTGCCGACGAGCTCAAGATGTACATGGCCCAAAACGAAGCTTGGATTGGGGTCACTTACTCAGGCGAAGCGGCTACGATGATGGATGAAAATTCCCACATCCACTACGTGGTGCCAGAACAAGGGTCCAACCTTTGGTTTGACAACATCGTCATTCCGAAAACTTGCAAGAACAAGCGGGGAGCCTACCAATTCATCAACTTCATGCTGGAGCCAAAGAATGCCGCGCAAAACGCGGAGTACATCGGCTACGCGACTCCTAACCTGGCCGCGCAAAAGCTGCTGCCAAAGGACATCAGAAATGACCAGCAGTTCTACCCGGACATGAAGACCCTGAAGAATCTTGAGGTCTACCGGGACCTGGCCAAGGAAAAGGTGCAGGAATACAACGACCTTTTCCTGGAATTTAAGATGTACGCGCGCAATTAAGCTCCTTTTGCCTTAAAATGGAGGAAGAAGCAGCGATAAAGCGAAAAGTGCGGCTGATTTTAGAAAGGAGCAAAAATGCAGTTTAATATTGCAAGCCTGCTGACCTGGCATACCCTGTCAGTGGTCCTGGACGTGCTGATCACCTGGTACTTCCTTTACCACTTGACCCTTTTAATCAAGGGGACCAAGGCGGTGCAGCTGGCCAACGGGATTCTGCTGATCCTGATTGCCCGGGTCCTGGCCGGCTGGGCGCAGCTGACGACCGTGACCTTCTTGCTGGACCAAATCGTGTCTTGGTCCGTCATCGGGATCATCGTGATCTTCCAGCCTGAAATCAGGCGGGGCTTGGAAAAGCTCGGCCGGGTCTCCATTTTTTCTGACCGGGAAGGATCGGAAAGAAAGCAGCAGGAGAAATTGGTTAAGGAGCTGGACAAGGCCATCCAGTACATGTCTAAGCGCCGGATCGGGGCTTTGATCACGATCGAGCAGAAGACCGGGCTGGATGATTATATCGAAACGGGGATCAAGCTGGACGCTTTGGTGACCGGGGAGCTCTTGATCAATATCTTCATTCCCAATACCCCTCTGCATGACGGGGCGGTCATCGTCAAGGGCAACCGGGTCGTGGTGGCCTCGGCCTACCTGCCTTTGTCCGACAATGCCATGATTCCCAAGAGCCTGGGGACCCGGCACCGGGCCGCCGTCGGGATTTCCGAAGTCACGGATGCCATCACGGTCGTCGTTTCTGAGGAAACGGGCGGGGTAACCATCACCCGCAACGGCCAGTTCATGGTTGACCTCAGCCAGCAGGAATACCTTAAGTACCTGCGGGCTGAATTGGTTACTTCAGAAGAGAAGAAGCAGCCATGGTTCGTGAATCTCGTCCAAAAGTTGTGGAATTGGGGTGAGAAATAATGCAGAAATTTTATGACAAACCATGGTTCTACAAGCTTTTCTCCCTGATTTTGGCCATCGTGCTGGTTGCCTTTGTCGACAATACCCAGGTCAACGTCAACAACCAGTCCAAGGTCCAGGAAACTGCCTCGACCAAGCAGGCGATCAACATGGCCCTGCAGGTGTCGGTTGACGCGGACAAGTACTACGTGACTGGCTATCCTTCCAAGGTCAAGGTCACCCTGGAAGGGTCAAACGCCTTGGTGACCTCTACCGTCAACACCCAGAACTTCAGGGTCTACATTGACTTAAGCAAGCTGAGCGTTGGCGAGCACAAGGTGCCGATCAAGGTTTCCGGCCTGCCAAGCCAATTGTCCTACAAGCTGTCGCAGAAATATACGACAGTCAACATTCAAAAGCGAAAGTCCCGTACCATGGCCGTGCAAATAGGTTATAATAAAAATGCTGTGGCCAGGGGCTATGACATCGGCACGGCCACGGTCAAGCCCGAAACGGTGGAAGTTACGGGGGCCTTGAGCGAGGTCAAGCGGATTGACCGCATCCAAGCCCAGCTGACGGTTCCTAACGCCAGCAGCCATACCATCCGTCGCAATGTCATGCTGGTGGCGCTTGACAGCAAGGGCCGCCAGCTCAATGTGGTGATCAATCCGTCAACGGCCACGGTCACCCTGCCGATCTCCGTCTCCAAGAAGACGGTCAAGCTGAAGCTGAACGCGGCGAATGGCTCAAGCAAGAAGGTCTACTCTCTGACTGCCAAGCAGGATCAGGTTACGATCCATGGGCAAAAGAAGGCGCTGGACAAGATCAAGTCCTTAACCTTGAACGTCGACTTGACCAATATCAAGTCGTCCACGACCCGGTCTTACCGGCTGCCCGTACCAAGCGGGGTGGCTTGGGTTGATCCAAGTTCCGTGGACGTGCGGATTTCGGTCAGCGATGATGATGATTAGGAAAATTACAAAGTAAGAAAGGTTCTTATAATGCTTAAATATTTTGGTACTGATGGTGTGCGTGGGGAAGCCAACAAGGTCTTGACCCCGGAAATGGCCTTTAAGTTGGGCCGAATGGGTGGCTACGTCCTGACCAAGGAAAAGGAAGACGGCGGCCAGGCCCGCGTCCTGGTTTCACGCGACACCCGGATCTCTGGTGAAATGCTGGAGCACGCTTTGATTGCCGGTCTGCTGTCAGTCGGCATTGAGGTCTTGGAATGCGGCGTGATCACGACCCCAGGTCTGTCATACCTGGTTCGTGCCCAAGGCGCGGATGCCGGCGTGCAGATCTCCGCTTCACACAACCCAGTTGAAGACAACGGGATCAAGTTTTTCGGCAGCGACGGTTTGAAGCTGTCAGACTCCAAAGAAGAGGAAATTGAAGAGCTGATCGACGCCAAGGAAGACATGCTGCCTCGTCCTTCAGCTGAGGGCTTGGGCACGGTAACCGACTTCCGCGATGGCTCCAACAAGTACATCCAATTTTTGGAAAACACCATCCCAGAAGACCTGGATGGGATCAAGGTAGTAATCGACGGGGCCAACGGCGCGGCCAGTGCCTTCATTTCCCGCTTGTTTGCTGACCTGAACGTGGACTTCACCACGATCTCAACCCATCCAAACGGCTTGAACATCAACGACCACTGCGGGGCAACCCACACTGAGCACCTGCAGGAAGAAGTCGTCAAGCAAGGCGCCCAACTGGGGCTGGCTTTTGACGGCGACGCTGACCGCTGCATTGCCGTTGACGAAAACGGGAACGAAGTCGACGGCGACCACATCATGTACATCATCGGCTCATACCTGGAAGAACACGGCCGCTTGAAGAAGGATACGATCGTGACGACCGTCATGAGCAACCTGGGCTTCACCAAGGCCCTGCAGCGTCGCGGCATTAAGAACGTCCGCACCCAAGTCGGCGACCGCTACGTTTCAGAAGAAATGCGCGCTCATGGCTACAGCCTGGGTGGGGAGCAGTCAGGTCACGTCATCATCAGCGACTACCACAACACTGGCGACGGCATGCTGACTGGGATTCACTTGATGCTGGTCATGAAGAAGACTGGCAAGTCCTTGACTGAGCTTTTGGAAGACTTTAAGGAATACCCACAAGTCTTGGTCAACGTGCCAGTCAAGAACAAGGCTTCCTGGAAGCAGCACCAAGCCATCGTTGACGTCATCAAGGAAGTCCAGGATGAAATGGGTGATGACGGCCGAGTTCTGGTGCGTCCTTCAGGCACGCAGGAATTGCTGCGGGTGATGGCAGAAGGCCCAACTGAAGAAGCAACCCAAGCCTACGTCGACCGGATCGTCAAGGTCGTTGAAGACGAAATGGGCGAATAAGCAAAATGCATTTTAAAGTCTTGCCGCGAGGCAAGACTTTTTGCATGGCAAAAAGGAGATAAAGCTCTTTCGATAGTTTTTTGAAGTAGGATATAATATACTTATGAGCTTGAAAGCCTGCTCTTGATGTAAGAACAAGGCGCGACGAAAAAGACAAGCAGAAGAAATAAGAGGTGTGAGCATGGCAATTAAAATGTTGGCCGTCGACTTGGACGGCACCCTCCTGACTTCCAGCAAGACGATTTCGGCTGGGACCATCAAGGCCCTGCAGGAGGCCAGAAATGAAGGAATCAAGGTCGTCTTGGCCACGGGGCGGCCCTTGTTTGGAATTGAGCCTTATACGGAAGCGCTGGGTCTCAAAGGGGCTGATGAATATGCAATCCTGTTTAACGGGGCGGTCGCCCAGAACCTGAACGGCGACGTCCTGTTCAGCCATGACTTGGACCACGGCGACTTCGACACCATGGTCCACATGCAGCGGCTGGCTGACGTCAATCTGAACTTTGAAACGCCTCAGCGCTTTTATACCATGGACCACAAGCTGTCCATCCGGATGTCGATTGACGGGGCTGAAACCAGAAACCAAATCTGGATTCAAAAGCGGGAAGACTTCAAGCGCGACTTCACCTTTGCCAAGGCTGGCTACATGGCTGACGACCCAGACCAGGTCGAGCGCCTGTGGAACCGCCTGCCTGAATGGTTCTTCCAAAGCTACGCGGTCGTCCGCAGCTGGCCGGAAGTCATCGAAGTCGGGTCACTGGAAGCCTCAAAGGGCCTGGCGGTCAGCGAGCTGGCCGCCCGCTTGGGCTTTTCTGGCAGCCAGGTCATGATCTTTGGCGACCAGGGCAACGACCGGTCCATGTTTGAAATGGCCGACTTTAAGAAGGTGGCCATGGGCAATGCCATCGATGAAATCAAGGACATGGCTGACTACGTGACCGATACCAATGACCGCGACGGAATCGCCAAGGCCTTGCGCAAGCTGGTCTTGTAATTCAGGAGCTTTTTTAAGGACCAAGCCAGCCGGCTTGGTCCTTTTTGCTAAAAGGAGCAAAGAGACGATGAATACAGAAGCAATCAGCCAGCCGCTGAAAGCGGCAGTAGACCAGGGCATCGTTCGCGGAGCTGCATACGCCATTATTGGGGCTGACGTCCATGAGGAGCATTATCTTGGCTGGTGCGATGACAGCCGCGAGCATCCAGTGGTTTCGCACCTTGACTACGACCTGGCCTCCTTGACCAAGGTCGTGGCAACGGCCACGCGGATCTTTCAGCTGCTGGGCGAGCGGACCATTGAACTGGAGGATCCGGTTGGCAGCTTCTTTGAGACCAGCTTTCAGGACGTGACGGTAGCCGACTTGCTCTTGCATGACAGCGGCCTGCCGGCTGACCTCACCGACGTCTGGCAGTATGAGAGCGCGGCCGACGTCTGGCAGGCCGTCAAAGACAGCCAATTGGTCTACCCAACTGGCAGCGAGGCCAGGTATTCCGACCTCAACTTCATCATTTTGGGCAAGATCATTGAGAAAGCAACCGGCAATCCCTTGGCCGTTGAAATTCACAAGCATGTCCTCAAGCCACTGGGGATGCATGACAGCGGCTACTGCCTGGGCAATGAGCCTTTTAGAGACCGGAACTGGTTCGTGCCAACGGAAATGACCCAGAAGCGCGGCCAGGTCTGGGGCGGCGTGCATGATGAGACGGCCTGGCAGCTGCAGGGCTGCGCGGGTCACGCCGGCCTTTTCGCCAGCTTGAGCGACTTGGAGAATTTTGCCCAAATGTACCTGAACGATGGCCGTTTTCATGACCAGGAAATCATTCCAGGGCAGATCGCGGTCCGCTTGCCGGAGTTGGATCACTTTGAGCGGACCCTGGCTTGGATCCGCTGGACGCCAAACCGGAAGAATCTTTGGCATACCGGCTTTACGGGGCCAGGCTTGGGAATTGACCTGGACCGGCGGCGGGCCTTGATCATCCTGACCAATGCCGTCTACCCTAAGCGCGGCAACGAAGCCTGGCAGGCAGCCCGCCGAGCGGCGGCCGCGGCCTTTTTTGGCGGCAAGTACCGGGAAAAGCAGGCTTAGGCAAATATGGTTGACAATTGTAAATAAAGGCGTATGATGAAATATGAAAGTTACATGTGTAAACGAAAAAGGAAGCAAGATGCAAGCAGAACTTGACCGAGACTACAGCATTTCCGATGCCGAATGGGACGTCATGCGGATCGTCTGGACCCTGGGCACCGTCTATACCAATCAGGTGGTCAGCCAGCTGCAGGCCAAGAAGGACTGGAGCGAATCGACCATCAAGACCTTGATGCGGCGCTTGGAAAAGAAGGGCTTCTTGAAGGTCAACCGGTCGGGTCACCGCTTCACTTATGAAGCGACGATCAGCCAGGACGAAATGATGTACCAAAGCATCAAGCGGTCGCTGGCCGCCATGTGCGACATGCACAAGGGCCAGCTGCTGCTCCGCCTGCTGGACGAGATCCCCATGTCCAAAAATGACTTGGCCAAGGTCGCGGCCAAGGTCGCGGAAAAGCAGCTGACCGCGCCGGATCAGGTTCCTTGCAACTGCCTCGCGCATGATCCGGATCATTGCGCGGATCATTGTTAAGAAAGAGGGACTGGGCAAATGTTGCTCAAAATTATCGTACTGATCGGCGCTTTAGCCCTGATCGGCATCATTTTGTGGTGGTTTTTCGGCAAGTTCGAGCAAGCAGCCGGCAAGGCCAAAGTCGTTGACGGCAAGCAGGAAGGCAGGGTCGTGGTCAAGGGCGGCTATAATCCCCAGGTCATGGTCTTCAAGCAGGGCCAGCCGGCCGAAGTCGTCTTTGACATGCAGGACTCAACGGCCTGCTTGAGCCATGTGGTTTTTGAAAAGCTTGGCGTGGACAAGGATCTGGCCAAGGATCCGCATGCCCGGGTCAAGATTCCAACCGACCAGGCAGGCGAGTTCGACTACGCCTGCGGGATGAATATGTTTCATGGAAAGGTGATCGTTAAATAATGGGACTTTTTAAGCGCAAGCAAAGCAAGACTATCGTCGTTGACAAGGGCTATGAGCCTTCCGAGGTTCACTTCAAGCAGGGCAAGGAGGCAGAATTGACCTTCAAGGTCAAGACTGACAATACTTGCCTGCAAAAGGTCGTAATCAAGGATTTGGGGCTGGAGAAGGACCTGTTCAACGACCCGGACAAGACTATCCAGATACCAACTGACAAGCGGGGGGAGATTCCCTTTGCCTGCGGGATGGACATGTTTCATGGGAAGATCGTGATCGACTAATGCAGCTTTCAAGTATCAAGCGCTTCTGGATCTCCTTGGTCCTTTCCCTGCCGATGCTGGTGGACATGATTGCCATGCCCTTTGGCTTCATGCTGCCCAATTCCCGCCTGATCGCCCTAGTCGCGACTACTTTGGTGATGCGGATCGCCGCCGGCCCTTACGTCAAGAGCGCCTGGGCCGCCTTTTTAAAGCACCAGGCCAACATGAACACCCTGGTGGCGGTTGGGACAAGCGTGACCTATCTTTACAGCCTGTTTGCCTTTTTTACCGGCCGGGACGTCTACTTTGAGAGCGCGGCCTTTGTCCTGGTCTTCGTCCTTCTGGGCGATGCCATGGAGGAAAAAATGCACGCCAATGCCTCAAATGCCCTGGCCAAGCTGCTGGACCTGCAGGCTAAAGAAGCCGAAGTCTGGCGGGACGGCCGCTTCGTCAAGCTGCCGGTCTCTGAGGTGAAAATCGGCGACGTCATCCGCGTCAAGCCAGGCGAAAAGGTGCCAGTCGACGGTGAAATCGTCGAAGGGTCTTCAACGCTGGATGAAGCCATGGTGACCGGGGAAAGCCTGCCAGTCGTTAAAAAGGCGGGTGACTCCGTCATTGGGGCCACGGTCAACGGGAAGGGGAGCTTCCAGTTCAAGGCCACCAAGGTTGGCCAGGACACCATGCTGGCCCAGATCGCGGAAACGGTCAAGAAGGCCCAGACTTCCCACGCGCCAATCCAGAAGCTGACCGACCGGATTGCCGGGATTTTCGTTCCCGCCGTCCTGGTTCTGGCTATCTTGACTTTCGCAATCTGGTACGTCTTTTTCAATGCTTCGCTAGTTCAGGCCATGCTCTACGCGGTCTCCGTCATCGTTATTGCCTGTCCGTGCGCTTTAGGCTTGGCGACGCCAACGGCCTTGATGGTCGGGACTGGCCGGGCGGCCAAAATGGGCGTTTTGATCAAAAACGGGGAAGTCCTGGAAAAAGTCGCGGCCCTGCAGACGGTTGCCTTTGACAAGACCGGGACCATCACGGTCGGCAAGCCGGAAGTGACCGACCTGATTGGGGATAGCGCGGCCTTGCAAACGGCCGCCAGCCTGGAAAGCGCGTCAGAGCACCCATTGGCGCAAGCCATCGTCAATCAGGCCGCCCAAGCGGGACTTGCCCTGGAGAAGGTGACTGACTTTGAGGCCATAGAAGGGCGCGGGGTCAAAGGGCAGCTGGCCGGCAAGGAGGCCTTGGTCGGCAGTGCTGAATTGACCGGCGCTGATGCCACTTGGCGGGAAAAGGCCGCGGCCCTGCAAAAGCAGGCCAAGACCGTCGTCTTTGTTGCCCTTGATGGCCAGGTCATTGGCCTGGTAGCCATCCAGGACCAGCCTAAGGCCAGCTCCAAAGCCGCCATCCAGCTCTTGAAGAAGCGGGGAATGCGGACGGTGATGCTGACGGGAGACAATGAAAACGTGGCCCAGGCCATTGCCAAGCAGGTGGGCATTGACCAAGTCATTGCTGGCGTTTTGCCCAATGAGAAGGCCGATCACGTCAAGGCCCTCATGCAAAAGGAAAAAGTGGCCTTCGTTGGCGACGGGATCAATGACGCGCCGGCGCTTTCCGTGGCGGACGTGGGCATTGCCATGGGCAGCGGCACGGACATTGCCAAAGAAGCCGGCGGCATCGTGCTGGTTACTAGCGATCTGCTAGGCGTCGTCAGGGCCTTGGACATTGCCAGGAAGACTTTCCAAAGAATCAAGCTCAACTTGTTTTGGGCTTTGATCTACAACATGGTTGGCATTCCGATTGCCGCCGGTTTGTTTTCAGGCTTGGGGCTGACTCTCAGTCCGGAATTGGCTGGCCTGGCCATGGCCTTCAGCTCCGTCTCAGTCGTCAGCTCATCGCTTTTGCTGAACAAGGCCAAAATTGCTGGCGCGGAAAAGCAAAGATCAGCTTGAAAATACTTAAAATCTTTAAGACAAACAACTTAAGCAAAAAATGAAATCGCTGATGGCGATTTCATTTTTTGTTTGCTTTAAGAGCGCTTTCAGTTGTAACCTAATAGTTAGTGCATAAATCGTTTTAAAGGAGGGACAAACATGAGTGAGCAGTTGCGGAAATACGTCAGCGTGGCCTTTTTCGCTTTTTGGGGCGGGGCAGCGCGCTACTGGCTGAATGCCAATTTCTCTTTCTATGGCACGATTCTGGGCAATATTGCCGGCTGCTTTTTGCTGGCCTTTTTGACCTACTTCTTCTTGACTATGGGCATCACGAATCCTTGGCTCAACGTGGGCCTGGGAACCGGCTTTGTCGGAGCCTTTACCACCTTCTCCAGCTTTAAGCTGGATACTTTGAAGCTTCTCTTGGCTGGCAGCAGCCTGACCGCGCTCTGGTATTTTGTCTTATCTATTCTGCTGGGCTTCCTGTTTGCCGTGCTTGGCAAGCGGTGCGGTCTGTTTTTGGCGCAGCGCGTTTTAAGGAGGTAGAGCAATGTTTGCTGTCGTTGGCTTGGGGGCCGCGCTTGGCGCGGTCGCCCGCTTCGCGCTGACTAATTATGGGAAGAAGCACTGGATGCGGCAGACGGATCTGCCGCTTCCGACGCTGGTGATCAACCTGACTGGGGCCTTTTTGCTGGGTCTGCTTTACGCGCTCCAGGTCAATCCGGCCCTGTATGCCTTCTTGGGTACGGGCGTCCTGGGCGGCTACACCACCTTTTCCACCCTGAATACCGAGCTGGTCGCTCTGGCCTCCTCTCAGCGCAAGCGGACTTTGAAGATCTATCTGCTGGCTTCTTATGCTGGCGGGATGATCCTGGTTACAATTGGGTATTTCCTTGGAAAGTTGTTGCAATGAAAAATGTACCGCAATCGCTAAAGAAAGTTTTTTGGATCGCTGTGGCCGCCTTGTCCCTGGTCTGTCTGCTAACGGGGCCGATGACCTTTAAGTCGGAAGACACGCAGGAATTCGCGACGGAAATGATTGACAAGTTCGCGGATGAAGATGACGATACCGCCTTGGCGATCGTTGCCAGGGCAACGGTCGCGGCAGGACTGAAGGATGAGCTGGTCAAGCAGGTGCCGGATACGCTGAAGGTCAGCGGCTCTTACATCAGCCTCTACCATTTCGTCTCCAAGTACAAGAACCGGCAAGAGGTTCGGGCCAAGGACCTGCAGCTGCATCCCAAGAACCGGGTCCAGCAGTTCCTGACCTACCTGATTCTCTATTTGATCAATACGGAGTTCCAGGTCCACCATGATGACATTGAGCAGATTTTTGTCATCTACCAGCTGTCGGTCTGGATGGTCGTGATCCTGTATCTGCTTGGCGCGGTTTTGATCATCTTCCGCCGGCGCCTGGCCTGGCTGCCGATCCTGCTTGGGGGCGGGGCGGCTTTTGGCTGCCAGATCTTCATGACCCAATACATGACCAATCTGGCTCAGCGGGAAGTCTACTCCAAGATCTTCTTCAGCTATTCCTGGCCTAGCGTGGTCGGCTTCGCGCTGGCCGTCCTGCTGAGCTGCTACATGGCGGCATGCGATTGGAAAGTCATCCAGGAAAAGAAGCAGCAAAAAGCAGCAAATAAGCAGCCTAAACAAGAAAAATAAGTAAAGCAAAGATTAGCCAAAAGCTAAGAAAATAAATCCTGAAGGGCAGCAGACCTGCCTTTCAGGATTATTTTTATTTAATTCCTTTTTAATCTCGCTTAAGCAGACGCTGATATAACAAAACAAGTATAAGGTTAAACAATAACGCCTAGAAAAAGCAACGCTTTTTGGCAAAGGCTGGCGCTTGCTCATTGTTGCCAACTTATATATAATGATTAACATGTATGACTGCATGCTTTATTAATCATGCCAATTGTTAAATAAATAACGATTTAAAATAACACATGGTTAGGCCTTGCTTAAGGCAGCGCGAGTCAGCCACCCGGCTGAACTGGTTTGAGGAGAAAAAAATGGAACGGTTTAAGCTTGATCCACAAGAATTAAAGAAAATCGAGTCGAGCAGAATTGCCATGGGCGTCTATCAATTCGTTGACGGCCGGCTGGTGATGCTGGCGGCGTCGCGCGGTTTCAGCGAAATGTACGGGCAAACGCCTGCTCAGCGGCTTAAAGAAGCCGGCACGGGCCTGTTTCGCTACATTCATCCAGATGATCTTGCTTACATTCAAAACCAGCTGCTGGCTTTTGCCAGCGGCAAGGCAGCCGTATTCAAAGCGATCTACCGGATCAAGACGCCAATTGACGAGGACTACGCGGTCGTTCAGGCGCAAGGCAAGCACCGCCTGCAAAGGGGCCACGAGACGATCGTAATTTGGTTTGCCAAGGAAAGCAGCCAGCGGCTGGCCCAATTTTTCAGGGACGATGAAGCTTCAGAGCCAGTGCTTAAGCAAAAGCCGATGCGGCAGTACTATGACGTCTTGACGGGATTGCCGTCAACTTCCTACTTTTATGAACTCGCTGATGCCGGGACCAAGCGCATGTTCAAAGAAGGGAAGCGGCCGGTCGTGCTGGCCTTCAACCTGATTGGCTTCAGGCAGTTTAACCGCCAGTACTCTTATTCTGAAGGCAATCAGCTTTTAATTGCCTTCGCGGACCTGCTGCGCCGCACTTTTACCAATGAAAACTGTGCCCGCTTTGATGAGGACAACTTTTACGCTTATACGAGCGAAAACAACCTGGACGCCCGCCTGCGCAAATTGCTCCAGCAGGCCAGAACAATCAACCATGGCCAGTCTTTATGCGTGAGGATCGGGGTATATGATGAAGCCAACCTGACCTATGAAGACATCAAGTCGGTCTGCGACTATGCGATGTTGGCCTGCAACCGTGACCGCAAGCAGGTTGGCTCGCATATTGCCTATTTTGAAAAAGACAGCAAGCATGAAATTGAGTTTGAGGACTACATCCTCAGCAATTTTGACCAAGCCTTGAAAGAGGGCTGGATTGAGCCCTACTACCAGCCGATCGTCCGGATTCTGAACGGACAGACTGGCAACTGGGAGGCGCTGGCCAGATGGCGGGATCCAGAAAGCGGAACCCTGCGCGACGAGCAGTTCATCCCAATTCTTGATCGGGCCAATGTGCTTTACCGCCTGGACCTGTACATGATCGAACGCGTCATTGCCGACTTGCAGAAGCTGAAGCAGCGGGGCTGCGACGATATTGCCATTTCCATCAACCTCTTCAGCTCTGAATTTGAGCAGTTCAACATGGCCGAGGCCATCAGCCGCAAGTTCAAAGAGTCGGGCCTGTCCCCGGAGCTCTTGGTTATCGAAATCACCAACGACATCCGCACGCTTGATTCAGAGAAGATCAAGCAGCAAATGGAGATTTTTGAACAGAATGGCTTTTCTGTCTGGGTCGACAATTTTGGCGAAGGCTATTCCTCAATTGGCATCATGAAGCAGAGCTTTCCGATTACCTGCATCAAGTTTGACGCCAGCTTCATGAACGATGCCGACCAGAAGCGGTCCAAGGTCGTTTTGAAAAAGATGATCGAGATGGCGGAAGAATTGGGCATCGACACCGTCGTTGAAGGAGTTGAGAATGCCGACCAGCTGCTCGTGCTGCGGGAGATCGGCTGCTCAGCCGTCCAGGGCTACTACTTCGGTTTGCCAAAGAGCTTTGAAGAGGCTTACCGCGACTGGATCGTTGGGCCAAATGCCAACGTCGAGCGCTTAGAAGAATCCAACTACTACAACGTGATGGGGATGCTGAGCCTGGACAGGCCCAGCTTCAAGCAGGAGATTCAGGACCCAAGCCTGTCCTTTGAAGAGGACGACCCGATTTTTGAAAAGTACTTCAAGGGGACGCCAATCGGCCTGCTTGAGTACCGCGACGGCAAGATGTATTACGTGCGGGGCAATGAGGGCTACACCCAATACCTGATCTCCTGCGGGTCCGTGACCATGAAGGAAATGGAAGAGGATCCGTTCAATACGGAGCTCAAGGCGATCGGACCGCAGTACCTCGTGGACGTTAAGGAATGGATCAAGGAAGAATACTGGCACGATCACCGGACCAAATGGCACTTCAGCGTGCACAGCTTTCCAAACAACCTGTACGTGGAGGGCTACCAGCGGATTATCTCCAGAAATCCCAACACCGGTGCTTTTGCCATGGTTGATGTCCTGACTTCCTATAATGCCAACCAGGTCTACCATAAAAAGGCGCGCAACGACTTAGGCGTACTGGTCAACTTCAACCTGAATACCGACCAGTACCGGGACATGCCAATGCCATACCTCATCGTGACTCCGGTCTACCGCAAGGGCAAGCCAGTCGACATGCAGTATGTCTACGTCAACCAGGCTTACGCGGATGTCATCGGCCAGACGCGCGAAAAGCTGCTCAGCTCTAGAATGTCCAAGTTCACGACTGAGAAAGATTTTCCATATTGGATGAGGGAATTTGCCAAGACGGCTGAGACCCGGAAGCTGCAGACGGGGATTTTCAAAAACCAGTGCGGTCACTGGTATGAATACGTGGTCGCGCCTGCTTCCGTGCCTGATGCCTACTCGCTGGTCTTGATCAACATTGACAAGCAGAAGCAGAGCGAACTTGAATTGGAAAAGAAGCAGCAGACCAACAAGGAGATCATCCAGCTGTCAGAAAGGCTGAACGTCAAGAACAGCAAGCTGGAGACGGCAATTGCGGATGCCTTGGGCACTCTGGGCCGGGACATCGGAGCCGACCGCTTCTATTTGATGGAAACCGACCAGCGCTTTGCCAAGAACACCTATGAATGGGTCAGACACGGGATTGCCTCCGCCCAGGCCAAGCAGCAGTACGTCAATATTACCAGTGATGGCCACGGCCTGAAGAAGGGCGAGCTCGCCGCGCTTGAAAGCATGGTCTTGACCGATCCGGATGAAATCAAGGCGAAGTTTCCCGACATCATTGCTTCTTATACTGACTATGAAGTCAAGAACCTGATGTTCGCGGCCTTTTACGAGGGCGGGGCAATCAAGGGCTTCGTGGTCGCCGAAAACTTTGACGCGGACCTGAACATTGACTTCAAGAACTTGATTGAACTGACCGCGGACTTCCTTGGCGCCAAGATCATTGGCCGCAATCTGGAGCTGCAGCGCGATACCGACGTCTTGACCGGCCTGAATGACCGGCACCCGTACCTGGCCAAGGTCAAGCGCTACCAGCAGGCTGAAGCCAGCCAGGGGATTGGCGTGGTCTACTGTGACCTTAACGGACTTAAGGAGACCAACGACCAGCAGGGCCACCCGGCCGGGGATGCCCTTTTGATCAAGGCCGGAAACTTCCTGAGCGAGAACTTTGACCACCGCTTCGTCTACCGCGTTGGGGGCGACGAGTTCGTTATTCTTGATGACGAAAACACCAGATTGGACTTTTTGAAGAAGTGCCATGACTTTGCCCGCAAGCTGACCCAGCCCGACACGCCGTCCATCTCGATCGGGGTAGAGTGGTGCGCTGACTCGCATAAGCTGGAAGAAGCCATCAACAGCGCTGACCGCAAGATGCAGGAAGCCAAAAACGAATACTACAAGAAGCACAAGCGCTACCGCTAAGATAGGCTATAATTGTAGTCAGAAGTCTAAAGCTAGCTTGGAGAGAAAAAATATGAAAAAGCTTAAAAGCACTACAGTCTATTCCATCATCATCGCGCTGGTGATGGCGGCTTTTGGCGTGCTCAGCTTGTATGGCCGCGGGGAAAGCGGCTTTTATCAGGGAATTTTTTCAGAAGACAAGATTGCCGATGTTACCAATTCCTGGACGGACGCCAAGGGACGCAAGGCCGAGCTGGGCGACCTGCGGCCGGACAAGGGGACGGATCACAAGTCGATCTATCTCAAGCTGCCTGAAAACCTGGGAAACAATGAGCACTTGATTCTGGTCTCAGACAATATCGAGCAAATCAGCTTCTACGTTGGCAACAAGCGGATCTACGTGAGTTACCCGCAGGTCAGCACGGCCTGGCTGCAGCTGACGCCTAAGAAGCAGCCTTTAACCAGTGAAATCATGGTGCCCAAGAAGTATGCCGGGCAAACGGCCCGCCTGTACCTGAGCGGCATTCAGCAAGCCAGCGGGCAGATCTTCAACTGCCGCCTGGGCAGCAGCGGCCGCTACCTGAGCGACTACCTGAAGAACAATACCCTGCCGGAACTGCTGGACATGGTCATCATCCTGCTGGGGCTGACGACCTTTATTTTGACCTTGACCGCGCCTTTGATTGACAAGATGCGGTCCAGCCTGCGCTATTTCTCGGAATTTTCGATTCTGTTCGGGCTTTGGCAGCTGCAGCTGGAATACGTGCCCGCCATTCTTTATGGGCACTTCCGGCTTTGGCGCTTGTTCAACTACCCAGTCTTGATAGTGCTGCCATATTTGCTGATCATGGTCATCAACGTCCAGCTTGAGCAGCCGCGCAAGGGCTATGCCGCCTTTGGCTTTGCCTTGTCCATGATTGACGTGGCCTATGTGGCCGGCAGCTGGCTGCTGTTTAAGAGAGAAATGTCCGATGCCGTGCCGGTCTTCCAGCTGGTTTTGGCTATTGCCTTCATTTTCGGCATGCTGGTGAGCGGCATCGATCTGTGGCGGCACTACGCGCAAAAGAGGGCGGAAAAAGAGGCCAAGCCGCTGATCCTTGATGATTTTGAAGCCGAAAAGCAGAAGGCCAAGGAAACGGAAAGCAAGTTGATGCTGCCGCTGCATTGGCTGCTCTTGGCCGGCCTGGTTGCCTTGCTGCTCAGCACGGTCTTTGACCTGTACCAGCAAGTGGCCACGCATGGGGGCTGGATCGGCTACCCGGCCCTGCGGCTGATCTTCTTCTGCCTGCAGGTGGTCGTGTTCAGGCAATTGCTGGTTTCAGAATTGGCTGGCATGCAGCACAAGGGGCAGGACGATACCTACCTCAAGATGGCCAACTACGACCAATTGACTGGTCTTTACTCCCAGTACTACCTGACCAAGAAGCTGAACGCCCGCCGGCAGGCCAGCGTGTCTTTCATGCCGACGATCGTCTACTTCAACTTGGCCAAGTTCAAGCTCTATAACGTCATCAATGGCCACGAGGCCGGTGACGAATGCTTGAAGAAGGTAGCCCAGGTCTTGACGGAGATTTTCGGCAGCGAGAACATGGCCCGCTTTGGGAACGACCACTTCGTCGTGATCTCGGCTGATGAAGACCAGACCATCAAGAACGTGCAAAAGGCCAATGAGGCAGTTTCCAAGCTTGATCCTTCCTTCAAGCTGTACCTGAAGGCCGGAATCTACTACTCAGACGGCACCGAGTCGATTGAGACTGAATACGACTATGCCAAGACGGCCTGCGATGAGGTCAAGGAAGGCGCCAAGAAGTGCTACCAGGTCTACACGGCGGAATTCAGCGAAAAAGCTGAATACACCAAGTTCGTCGTCGACCACATTGATGACGCCATCAAGAACGGGGACGTTGAGGTCTTCTTCCAGCCGCAAGTGCACCTGATGGATGGCAAGCTGTCCGGCTTGGAAGCTCTGGCCCGCTGGAGTGACCAAAACCGCGGCTTCATGTCGCCTGGTCGCTTCGTGCCAATTCTGGAAGACTCCAACCTGACCTACAAGTTGGACATGTACGTCCTTGAGGAAGCTGCCAAATTGATCAAACGGCGAATGGCTGAGGGCAAGCCGATGGTGCCTGTGTCCTTCAACCTGTCGCGGACCGACTTCGTGACGACCAACCCCAACCAGATTCTGGTGGACTTGACCAAGCGGTATGATATTCCCCGGGAAATGCTGCGGGTGGAAATTACGGAAACCATCCTGACCGAAGATCCGGTCAAGATCAAGCGGGCTATCGATCAGTTCCACAAAGATGGCTTCCAGGTCCTGATGGATGACTTCGGCAGCGGGGCGTCCAGCTTGAACACCCTGAAGGAATACGGCTTTGATGAAATCAAGCTGGATATGATCTTCATGCGCAACTTTGATGAAAACAGCGAGAAGGTCATCCGGCCCCTGATCTCCATGGCCAAAAGCCTGAACGTCCACACCTTGTGCGAAGGGGTGGAAAGCGAGCGGCAGCTGGCCTTTTTGAAGGACATTGGCTGCGAAGTCGTTCAGGGCTACTACTACGGCAAGCCAAACAACTTCAGCGAAGTTGAAGAGCACCTGGAAGACATGGGCGTTGAATGGGAAAACAGCGACGAGAACAACTTCTTTGAAACGGCTGGCCTGGTTGACGTCAACAGCGACCAGCCGCTGGCGCTTCTGGCTTATGGCCAGGGCGACTTCAGCTACTACTACATGAACGTGGGCTTTCGCTCCTTTGCCGCGCAAATCGGCATTACTCTGCAAGACAAGCACCAAATGGCCTGGAGCGATGAAGGCCTGCGGCGCCAGCTAGCCGATTTTGCCAGCGTTGCCCAGCGGTCGGCCCATGAGCAGATCGCGGCGCTGACCAGTGCGGGCGAGACTTACCGCCTGCGCTTCAAGCTGATCGTGCGCGGGGACAAGCATGCCATGTTCAAGGTCACCCTTTTGGGCAGTCAGAATGACGCGGTTACGGAAAGCAGGCAGGTTTATGAAAAGCTGCCGCTCCCTTACGCCATCGTTCGGCCATACTATACGCATAGCGAAATTGGCGCTGAAGCTGAATTCGTTGGCGTCAACAAGGCCTTCTGCCAGCAGGTTGGCTTGACCAAGAACGAATTGCTGGGCAAGAAGCTGACGGAAGTGCTGCCAGGCGACAACCCGCAATGGGTCAAATTGCCGCTGGCGGTGCTGCAGACTGGCCGGGCCAGCTCGCGCCGGCTCTATTCCAAGGCCATGGAATCCTGGGCTGAGTTTACCTTGATTCCAGCAGAGACTCCTGGCTGCGTGGCGTATGCCTTCACCAAGATTGCCGGCGACTCAAGCAAACTCAAGCGCCTGAAGCAGGCGCCAGACGTAGCGGCCCAAGCCAGCATCCTGGCCTGGACTCTGAATGGCCCAGAAGACCACGTCTCCCAGATCAACTTCTCGCTGGCGGAAGTCGCCAGCCTGCTTGAGCCCGACCGGGTCTACCTGCTGACGAACCACGGCGGGGCCGGCAAGCTGGAATACGAGTGGACCAGGAAGCAGAGCCTGCTGGGGCGGATTTCCGACCGCCTGAGCCAGGCCTTGATCGGCTACTTGGAGCAGCTGCGGGCCGGGCAGCCATACCTGTATATCAGCAACATGGAAAGCCTGCGCTTTGACCGCGAGCTCTATGAGCTGACCCGGAAGAACATCAGAATTCTCCTGGTGCCGCTCTTTAAGGGGCAGGAATTGCTGGGCTACCTTGGGGTGGAAAACTTTGAGGCCGACCGCTTGGCTTACGCCAAGGACCTGTTGGCCCAATACACCCAGTATTTGTCATCTAAACTGGCTACGATCCAGCGGATGTCTGAACTGGCAGCCGGCACGCCAAGCGACCACTTGACTGGCTTAGGCAACCAGACGGCATACGAGGCCAAGCTGGCTGAACTTAAGGAAGCCAAGATTCCAGCCGGCTTGCTGTATACTGACCTGTACGGCTTGCGGGACTTTAATGCTGATCATGGCCCGCAGGAAGGGAACCTGCTCTTGCAGCAGACCGCTGACCTGCTCAATAGCATTTTCCCAGCCCAGAACCTGTACCGGGTAGGCGGGGAAGTCTTCGTGGCGGTCCTGCCGCAAGTCAGCCAGGAAGCTTTCGCGGCCAAGCAGCAGGAGCTCCAGGCGGCCCTGGCAAAGAGCGCTCGGATCGACCTGCTGGTGACTGGCAAGATCTGCGATTATCCAAAGCACATCCAGCAAGCCGCCAAGCAGCTTGACCAAGCCTTAGCTGACCTGAAGGCCGGTCATTAGCCTGCAAAACTGCAAAGAAAGAGTCCTTTTCTGCAAAGAAGAGGACTCTTTTTTTCGGGCAAAAGCCTGGACATGGTATAATATAGGCCAATCAAATTAAAGCAAGCTGTCTAAAACAGATAGTAAAAAAGAGGTAGACGTGATGAAGAAGATCTTATTTGTGTGCCATGGCAATATCTGCCGGTCGCCAATGGCGGAATTTACCATGAAGCAGCTCTTAGCACAAAATGGCCTGGCGGACCAGGTTGAAGTTGCCTCCGCGGCTACGACCAGCGATGAGATCAATGCTGGCGGCCACGGGAACCCGATCGATCCGCGGGCCCAGCGGGAGCTGAGCAAGCAGCACGTGCCTTTTGGCCAGCACTACGCGACCTTGATGACCAAGGAAGACTATGGCAAGTATGACTACTTGATTGCCATGGACTCAGAGAATCTGCTGGACATGAACCGGATTACCGGCGGGGATCCAGACCGCAAAGAAGTGAAGCTGCGCCAGTTCACCGGCAGCTTTGCCGATATAGACGACCCGTGGTACACCAACGACTTTGCGACGGCATTCAAGCAGATCAAGGAGGGCTGCGAGGCCTTGCTGGAAACGGTTAAGAAGGATTTGGCCCAATAGCTGGCAAAATGTAGTAGAATCTATTTTGGATAAAAGTAATTAAGTAATTAGCAGCAACAATTAGCAATTGTTGTGCATTAGTAAGGAATAGGTTCTATGAGAAGATTTACGATTTTGCACCCAAGCGGCCGGATTGCCGGTCTGGTCATCAAGCGCCTGTTGAGTGAGGAACGGTTCGCGGACGTTCAATTGACCTTGCTGGCAGAAATGCCGGAAAAGCTGGCTGAACTGCAGGGCAATGGCCGCGTGACCATCATTTCCGGCAGCAGCCGGGACTACGAGGCCGTATTGACGGCAACCAAAGACGCGGACCTGGTCTTTTTGGCTAAAGTGGATGACCGCAAGTTTACGCCAACGACTAAGAACTTGGTCAAGGCCAGCAAAGAGAATGGCTTTGGGCGCGTGATTGCCCTCAGCTTGGCTGGCCTGTATTATGAGATCCCTGGCGAATTTGGCTGCTGGGTCGACGAAATGGTCGGCAGCGGCCGCTTCCTGCCTGCCAGAGAAGCCGGCCAGCGGCTGGAGCAGTCAGGCCTGAACTACACCCTGATCAGAATGCCGGCTTTGACCAACTGGCCAGACGTCAAGTACGTCACTACTGAGCGGGGGGAGACCTTTGAAGGAGTCTCCGTCTCCAGAAGCTCAGTGGCTGACCTGGTCTTGAAGGCGATGGCGGATCCATCCTTTGCGGCCTTTGCCAGCGTTGGCATCGTGCAGCCGGAGACCGCAGGCTATACCCGTCCAGTCTATTAAACATCTCTCTGCTGTGATTTGAGATATATAAAAAAGGCTTCCAGAAGTTTTGTCACTTCTAGAAGCCTTTTTAATTCGTTAGTTCTTTATTTGGCTAGCCTGTTTTGCGCATTTTGCCTTAAGCCTGCTTGCTGGCGCCTTTTGGCACCCGGCGGCCGATCAGCCAAACCAGGAGCAGGGCAACCACGGCTTCAATAGCGATGATCCAGACTCTGGCGGCCAGCTTGGTGCCACCCAGCCAGACGTCGAAGGTGATTGAGCCCAGGACCAGGACGATCATCCAGATCCATTGGGTCTTGTCAAAGGCAATGCCATATTCTTCCTCGCGCCGGCGAATGCCAGGGAAGATGCCGCCCAAGCCGATCAGGACCACGCAGGCGATGATGTTGATGGAGAGCTCATACCACCAAACCCAAGTGCCTTGCTTGACGTCTTGCGGCATGAAGCCCAGGACAGTAGCCACGGCCGTTACGGCCAGGAGGGCAAAGCCAACCCACCAGGCGAAGGTATCGTTTTTGATGTAGCGGTAGACGGATGGGTACTTCTTGGAATTTTTGCCCCGGACCTTCATGAAGGAGTAGAAGATCCAGCAGGTAACGGCTGGAGAGATGATCCCGTTCAGGTTCAAGAGCCAGTTGAAGATGTCGTTCATGTCTGGCAGGAAGATCCCCAGGACCATGATGAAGCCACTCAGGAAGACGGTCAGGATGTAGCCGTTGATTGGCAGCCCGTCCTTGTTGGTCTTCTTCAAGAACTTTGGCATGTACTTGTCGCCGGTGTCGGAAATCAGCATTCTGGTCATGGCATCCAGCAGGACGGACAAGAGGGCGACGTTGTAGAAGAAAGATGACCAGGCGTAGATGTAGACCAAAAGGTTGCCAACGCCAAACTGCTTGCCCATGGCGCCGAAGACGTAGTATTCACCGTTCATCTTCAGGTCGTTTGGCATGTGGTTGGCATCGATGTAGATCCCCAGGGCGATTGAGCCAAAAATGGTCAAGAAGCAGGTCATGACGGCCAGGGCGATCATGGCCTTAGGGAACTCCCGCTTCGGGTCCTTCATCCGGGTCACGTAAGGGGCAACCAGCTCAGACCCGTTGACGGCATAGATCAGCATCCCGACGGTTGAGAAGTATTTCAGGTCGAACTTCGGGACGATCGTCTTCCAGGTAAATGGCGTAGCGGTCTTGCCGCCGGACTTGGCCAGGCCGGCGAAGGCCAGCAGGACGAAGAGGATGGTCATGATGAACATGGCCCAGCCACCGATATTGGACAGAACTTCCATTGAGTCGCTAAACTTGTGCTCAACCAAAGTCAAGACAATGAAAATGGCAAAAGTGATTGCCGTAAACATGGCTGTTGACAGGAACTTGGGATTTTCAAACTCGTCAGTCCCGGTCAAGCCCCAGCCGACGTCAACCAGCAGGCAGTTGGCCGTGTCGACCACGTAAGGGATGGAAGCAGCCCAGTAGGTCCAGGCGGTAAAGTAGCCCAGGAACTCCCCGTCGGTTGCCCGGACCCAGGAGGACAGGCCGCCGCCTTCTTTGTTGAAGACGCTGCCCAAGTGACCTACGATCAATGCGTATGGCACCACGTAGAGGAACATCATCAAAATCCAGGAGGTGATAACCGCCATCCCTTGGTTTTGGAAGTTGTACATGATGTCTTCCAGGCCGATAACCGTTACGAAGGCCATCATTGCCAGGGTCGGCCAGGAAATATATTTGCCTTTAATATTTAATTCGTCGTCCATAAAAAATCCTTTCTGTTATGACTGATTGCTTAACAGAAAGCAGCTGCCGGCGACTTATTTGTTGATTTCATTGCCATCTCCATTTCTTAAGATTTCGTAAAATAAAATAAGCATAACCAGTTTACCTACTATTTGTAAGAAGATCAATATTATTTATGCATGACAGCGCTTTTAATTTTGGAAGCAAAATCCTAAATGCAAGTTAATGAGCAAAAAATGAGAGCACTTTAGCAATTTAGGCTATAATTGGTAAATATTGATCATTGTTGCAAAAATTTTAAGTTCAGAGCATGAAGTGAACGAAGATGGACAAGAAACTCGATACGGCAATTTTCGCGGGCGGCTGCTTCTGGTGCATGGTGCAGCCTTTTGATACCCTGCCTGGAATTGAGAGCGTCGTTGCGGGCTATACCGGAGGCCACGTGGCCTTTCCGGCTTATGAAGAGGTCAAAAGCGGGAAAACCGGGCATACGGAAGCAGTCAAGATCACTTTTGATCCCAGCCTGATGTCCTATGAGCAGTTGCTGGGCTACTACTGGCAGGTGACTGACCCAACCGACGCCATGGGCCAGTTCCAGGACCGGGGCGACAACTACCGGCCGGTCATCTTCTACAATTCGCCCGCCCAAAAGGCCGCGGCTGAAAAGTCTAAGGCTGAGCTGGCCGCCAGCGGCCGCTTTGATCAGCCGATCGTAACCAAGATCGAAAAGGCGGGCCCCTTCTATGTGGCTGAAGATTACCACCAAGAGTTCTATAAGAAGAATCCGGAGCGCTACGCCCAAGAAGAGGCTGGCGGCCGGGAGCAGTTTATCAAGGAGCACTGGGGGAAGTAAATGACGGAAAAAAAGCACGGTCTGGTCCTGGAAGGCGGCGCCATGCGTGGCTTGTATACGGTTGGCGTCATTGACGTTTTGATGAAGTACGGGATTACTTTCCCCGCCGCGGTTGGCGTTTCCGCCGGCGTGGCCTTCGGCTGCAACTACAAGTCTCTGCAGCCGGGGCGGGCTCTGCGCTACAACCTGCGCTACGGGGCTAACCCCCACTTTAAGGGCTGGCGGTCCTGGCTGAAGACTGGGGACTTGTATGGGGCGGACTTCTGCTATAAGCAGATCCCTGAAGTCTATGATCCCTTTGACACGGCGGCTTTTGCCCGCAATCCGATGGATTTCTGGTGCGTGGCCACGGACGTGGAGACGGCCCAGCCGGTCTATCACAAGCTCAAGGACGGTAAGCGGCTGGATGCCCGCTGGATCCGGGCTTCATCCTCCATTCCCGTCTTTGCCCGTCCTGTCCAAATTGGCAGCCACCGCTACTGGGACGGCGGGGTGTCCGACTCGATTCCTTTTAGATTCATGGAAAGAATCGGCTACCGGCAGAACGTGGTCATCTTGACCCAGCCGCGCGGCTATCATAAGGAGCCGTCCCGGGTCCAGCCAGTCGTGGACCGGCTCTTGAAGCAGTACCCAGCCGTCGTGGACCGCTTGCACAGGCGGTCTTTTGAATACAATGAAGCCCTGGCCCAGATCGCTGCTGAAGAGGCCAGGGGCGAGGCCTTCGTCTTCCGGCCCAGCCAGGACATTTCCGTGTCAGCCTTGGAGCACGACCGCGAGACCCTGCTGGGCGTTTACCAGGTCGGCGTCAAGGACGCGGAAGCACGGATTGCTGATTTGAAGGATTTTTTGAAAAAATAAGCTGAAAAAAGCCATGAGCATCAACTGCTCATGGCTTTTTGCCGATAATGGCGCGGGCGCTTTTAACTAGTTTTGCCTTGAATGCTTTGCCAGCTGCTGGTAGTTGCCCAGCATCCACTTATAATAGCTGGTGCCGTTAGGCATGGTCTCCCGGACCTTGATGATCGGGATGCCCCGCTTTTCTGCCTTCTTGACGAAGGACTTGACCATGTCGGAGCTGGCTTGGGTGTTGTTAACGAAAAAGGCGATCTTCTTTTTGGCGATGTCGGCGTTCATCTTGGCGATGACAGCCGCGCTTGGGTCGGTTTCCTTTTCCGTGGCTTCTTCAAAGTTCTTGTTGCCGATCTTGAAGCCGGTGCGCTCTAAGGCGTAGTCAAACACGGGCTCGCTGACGAAGACCGGTTTTGAGGCCTTGCCGTCGATTGAGTCGGCGACTTGGTCGATCTTGGCGATCTTCTTCAAGTAGCTGACTCCCTGCTTCTTAAAGTAGGCCGCGTGCTTTGGCTGCAGCTTGCCCAGCTTTTTGACCAGGAAGGCCACGTACTTCTTAGGCATGTCCAGGTTGTACCAGATGTGCGGGTTGGCAGAGCTTTCCAGCCCCATCAGGTCTTCGCCGACCTTGGTGACCTTCTTGTCGGAGGCATCTGCCAGACTCTGGATCCAGCTGTCGTAGCCCATCCCGTTGGCGACCACGATGTCGGCGGCGGCAACCGTCTTGGCGGAAGCCGTCGTTGGCCCGAAGTCGTGGGGATCGGAGTTGCCGTTGGCGATCAGGGCCGTGGCTTGACCGTATTTGCCCACGACTTGCTGGGCGATGTCAGCGTAGATGTTGGTTGAGGTTACGATCTTGATCTGGCTGCCGGAGCTCTTTGGGCTCTTGGCGCAGCCGGCCAGGCAGATAGCGGCCAGCAGAAGCAGCGGCCAGATAAACAGGTGTCTGTGCTTTCTTTGCATGTCTTTTCCTTTCAAGATTTGCAGCCCGCCTGCAAATCATATTAGAATACGGGAAAAAATTGCAAAAGTCAAGGAACAGCTCCTGATTGATGGTAAAATAAACAGCATGAATGATTTTAAGTTTAGCAAAAGAGAAAAAGTCTACCTCCTCCTGGCTCTGGCCGTCTTGGCCATGCTGTTTGTCTCCAGCTCAATGACCTATCATGAGCAGAAAATGAAGCCGGGCTTCATCCACACCTACCTGGGCTGGCTGGAGGATTGGATCCAGCGGCTCAATATCTATTACGGCGGGGTCTGGCACAATGTCAAGACCGACGGGTCAGCTGGCTTTACCCAGTTCGTGGTCCGGAAAACGGCCCATTTTGGCAGCTATTTTTTATATGGCTTGTTTGCCTACTTGGGCTTACGGCGGGTCTTCGTCATTAGCTGGACCGGTCCCTTCTTTGTCTGGGCTACCGCCTTTGCCTTCGCGGCGATGGATGAATTCCACCAGTTTCTGACCGGGGACCGGACGCCGACCGTGCATGACGTGATGCTGGACGCCAGCGGGGCTTGTTTGGCCATTGTCCTGGCGGTCATTTATTACCTGCTGAAAGGGCGGGCTGAGCGAAAAAAGTCGGCTATTTAAGGGAGTAAGCGTTGAATTTCTGCCATACCTGAGTTATGATAAAAAAGTTGACTAGATTAAGATAAAGAAAGAAGGATCCTAAATGTCAGGACATTCAAAATGGCACAATATTCAAGGCCGCAAGAATGCGCAAGACGCTAAGAGAGGGAAAGTCTTCCAAAAGCTTTCTCGTGAAATTTACATGGCTGCAAAGAGTGGTGGTCCTGACCCTTCAGGTAATCCAAGCTTGCGTTTGGTCATGGACAAGGCACGTGCTGCCAACATGCCAAAGGACAACATTCAACGTGCGATCAAGAAGGCTGAAGGGAACTCCGACGAACACTACGACGAAGTAACCTACGAAGGCTACGCTCCAGGCGGCGTTGCAGTTTTGGTGGAAGCCTTGACTGACAACAAGAACCGGACTGCTTCTTCAGTTCGCGTTGCCTTCACCCGCAACGGCGGCAGCCTTGGCGCTACCGGCTCAGTTTCTTACATGTTTGACCGCAAGGGCTACATCGTAATTGACCGGTCCACTACTGACGCTGACGAAGACCAAATGCTGATGGACGTTATGGAAGCCGGCGGTGACGACTTGCAGACCAGTGACGATGCCTACGAAATCTACACTGATGCCAAGCAATTCACTGAGGTTCGTGACGCTCTGGAAAAGGCTGGTTACAAGCTGGCTGTTTCAGAATTGACGATGATTCCACAAAACACCACGCCAGTTCCAGCAGACAAGAAGGAACAATACCAACACTTGATCGACGCCCTTGAAGACGACGACGATGTATCAAACGTATACACTGCCGCTGCTGATGACGACGAAGAATAATTAAACATGCATTTAGCGAAAGCCGCTTGACGAGAGTCAGGCGGCTTTTTTGGCGTCTGGAAAAATTTTTGAACTTTTTTCGGTAAAATCCGTTTTTTTCGTGTAATAGCTTATAGGACGGAAAAAATAGAGGAGGAACCGTCATGAAAGTCAAAGAAACTGCCGAAAAAATTTTGCGGGCGGCGCTTGCCGCTAGAGCCAGCGATATTTTCTTCCTGCCCAAGGAGGAAAGCTGCGAAGTCAAGCTGCGATCCAGGGAGCCAGTGAAGCTGGAAGACCTGTCCAAGCAGGCGGGAAGCGAGTTGATCAGCTGGTTCAAGTATGCCGCGCAGATGGATATCTCAGAGCACCGGCGGCCACAGGTGGGAGCCATGTCTTTTGACAAGTGCTGGCTGCGCTTGTCGAGCCTGGGCGACTACCGGGGCGAGGAGTCCCTGGTCATCCGGGTGATCTATGGGATCAGTGGAAGCAGGTATTTTTTCCCGGACCAGTTTACCCGCCTGGCCGAATTATGCAAGAAGCGGGGCTTGATCGTCACCAGCGGTCCAACGGGGTCAGGGAAGACCACCACTATGTATGAATTGGCCAGAAGGCTGAGCCAGACCCGGATCGTGATGACGATTGAAGACCCGGTTGAAGTGCATGAGAGCAGCTTCCTGCAGACCCAGGTCAACCTGCCGGCTGGAATCAGCTATGCCAGCCTTTTGAAGGCGGCCCTGCGCCACCGGCCGGATGTCTTGATCATCGGGGAGATCCGCGACGGCGAGACGGCCCATCTGGCCATTGATGCCGCCTTAAGCGGGCACCTGGTCCTGGCCACGGTCCACGCCAAGAGCACCTACCAGACGATTTCGCGCCTGGAGAGCCTAGGGATTGGGACCAATGCCCTGGCCAACTGCCTGACGGCCGTGTCCTACCAGCGGCTTTTGCCGGCTGAAGGCGGGCCAGCCTGCCTGCTGGACATTGCCGCAGGGGCGGATCTGGCCCGGGAAGTCGCGCGCGCCAAGCGGTCCAGCTTTGCCAGCTGGGAAGAGCATTTGGCTGAATTATTGGAGGAGGGAAGGATCGATGAAGCAGTTGCAGATCAGTTTGCACAAGGATAGCTTGCGGGGGCAGGAGCAGCTGGAGCTGCTGGAATTTTTGGCGTCAAGCCTGCAAAACGGCTTTTCAATCGCAAAGAGCTTTAAGATGCTGCCAATTCTGTGGCCCAAGCGCGCCGGCCTCTTTAAGCGGATTGACCGGGAATTGGCGGGCGGGAAGTCCTTTGCGGAATGCATGGGGGAGCTTGGCTATTCCAAAACCACGGTGACCCAGCTGAACATTGCCTTGACCCAAGGCAACCTGCAGGAGTCGCTGGCCCAGCTTACCCAATTGCGGCGGATGCAGCGCCGGCAGCTCAAGAAGCTGGAAGGCGAGCTGGCCTACCCGGTCGTCTTGGTCGTGATGATGATCATCTTGCTCGTATTTATGCAGAACTTCGTTTCCGTCCAATTCGCGGAAAGCGGAGACCACACGGGGGACTTGCTGATTTTTGCCCTGGTCGCCTTCTTTGTCCTTTTGCTGACCAGCCTGCTCTTGGTCTTGGGCTATTTGCAAAAGCAGGACTACCAGTCCTTCAAGAAGCTCAGCCAGCTGCCGTTTGTTGGGCCGGCCATCAGCAGCTATGGCCAGTATTTGATTAGCTATGACCTGGGGATGCTGCTGGCCAGTGGCTTTTCATTGCAGAAGATGTGCCTGTTTGCCAGCCAGCAGACTCCTGGCTCTTTGCAGCAGGAGCTCGGCAGGCGCGTGGCCAGGCAGCTGGAAAGCGGGAAGAGCCTGCAGGAAATCATTCTACAGGAGCCCTTCTTGAACCAGAATCTCTTGATCCTGCTCAAGACGGGCAGCGACCGGAAGGAGCTCAGCCAGCAGTGCCTGCTGATTGCCAAGATGCTGTTTGACCGCCTGACCCAGCAAGTGGAGCGCATGATCGTGAATATCCAGCCATTTTGCTTCATCTTGATTGGTCTGGCCATCATCGGCATGTATCTGAAGCTGCTTTTGCCCATCTATGGGAGCATGCAGGGCTTGTAGCCCTGTCCAGCCCTTTTTTCCGTCCTAAGTCCGTATTGTTTTTATTGTCAAAATTACTGTCATATTTACCGTTATCTTTTACCGTTATTTTTGTTGATGTTTATTCTATTCCTAAAATTACTCCTTAACCCAAGATGTAAATAATCATGATCATAGATTGGAGGCAAAACAATGATGCCAAGCAAGAAGCATGAAGAAATTGAGCCCAAGAAGCGCAAGCAGAAGGCCTTTACGCTGATGGAAATGGTTGTCGTCGTGGCGATCATCGCCGTCTTGGTCCTCTTGATCTCGCCAAACCTGTGGGCCCAGAAGGAGAGTGCCACCAAGAAGGCTGATGAGGCCTTCATGACGACCCTGCAGACCCAGGTTGAGCTCTACCGCAGCGACAATGACAAGGCGCCAGCCGATTTCGCTGAAATGAAGGACAAGAACTACCTGACGGCCAAGCAGCTCAAGCAGATCAACGACAAGAAGATCACGCTGGCTGATGTGACCGGCGCGAAGTAGAAATGCGGCGCGTCAAGCCGGCCTTTAGCCTGGCTGAGACCGTGGTCGTGCTGGCGATTTTCCTGCTGCTGATCCAGGGCGGGAGTCTGCAGGTCAAGCGGACGCGGGAGAAGATCCTGTTTGACCAGACCTGCACGGCCGTGCTCCAGACCCTGCAGCATGAAATCCGGGTCGCGGCCTTTAAGCAGCAGACCGTAGTGGTGCACGTGAACAATTCCAGGCACGAATTGCGGGTGACGCATGACGGCCAGACGGCGGAGAAAATCAGGCTGCCAGAAGGCATGACGGTCGACAGCCCGGTCCTTGAAGGCCTGGGGAGTCAGATCAGGAGCGGCGGCTGCATTTCTCCGTATTCAATTAGTTTTAAAGGATATGGCTATGCAAAGAGGTACACGATTCAGCTCATGTGGGGCAAGGTCCGGGAAAAGGACTAGGCAGGGTGGCTTTTTGGCACTTGAAGCAGTGATGGCTTTGGCGATTGCCTGCATTGCCCTGACGACGACGGTGCAGATCTGCTCGCAGATCCGCGCCATTCAGCAGGCAGAGGCCTACCGGGCCGACAATGCCCTGGCCAGCTACATGCTCAAGCAGACTAAAGAGCCGACGGTGATCGTCCATGATCACCGCTACCATTTGACTAAGAATGGAGACCTATATGATGAGAAAACGAAGCAGATCTGCCCGCTCAAGTAGGCGGCCGGCTTTTACTTTGTTTGAGGCGGTGCTGGCAGTCATGGTTACGGCCATCTGCATGTCGGTCCTGTTCAACGTGACCCAGGCTTTGGCCGTGAGCAAGAAACGGATGCGGAGCGAAAACGCGCTGGCTTTTTCCTACATTCAGCTGGAAAAGTACATGCATAAAGACGCAAAGCGGGTCTACCTGAAGAGCTGCAGCAATTCCGAAGCGGTCATCGGCAAGATCCATAAGGATGGCACTGAAGACAGCTTCACGATGCGCAAGACAAAGACGACCGGCCGCTTGTACGTTGTCAGCTACATGGAGCTGCTGCCGGCTTTGAACGTGCTGTTTCAACGAAAGGGCAACAATCTGCGCATCATGGTGACTGAGCCGGACTGCCGCACGAGCAACCTGTATTTTGCCCTGGATCCGCCGCCTGAGGAGAAAGAGCGGCATGAGTCAAAGAAAGGACCAGCGGATGAGAAGAAAGAGACCAAACAGAACGAGGGCTAGCGCGTTGCTCAGCAGCGTGCTGGTTCTGACGACCTGTTTAATGTTTATCGAAGCCTACGTGCTGACGGAGCGCTACTACATTTTGGAAGACCAGCTGGTAGTCAAATACCTCCTTGGCAAGTGATTTGCTTGCACGGACTCCTGCCTTTCTTTAAAATTGATTAGGTAACGCAAAGAAGGGTGGACACATGGAAAATATTAATCAGATCACGAAAGTTTTTACGCAATTTTTAGACGCGGTCCAATGCCTGCAGGAGGCCTTGAACGTGCCGATGACGGAAGCCTTGACGGAAAGCTTTGACAACCTGGAAAATCATGATGTCAAGGTGGAAATGGGGGCGCCAGACCCAGACACGGTCGAGCTCCTGAAGGGCAAGTATGCCAGCTTGAACTACGACCAGATGTCCAGCAAGCAGAAGGTGGAGGTCTATAATCTGCTGACCTTGAAGGCGATCAGCGATGAAGACCGCGATGCCAACCAAATGCCAACTCCGCCGATCTTGGCCACGGTGATCACGCTCTTCATGAGCAAGCTCTTGCCAAAGAAAGAGCAGACCATCCTGGATCCGGCCTTGGGCACGGGCAGCCTCTTGTACTCCGTGGTCAAGCAGCTGGCCAGCCAGAATCACTCCCAGAATCCATTCAAGCTGGTCGGGATTGACCATGATGAAGACATTCTGAACCTAGCTGACGTTGGCGCCCACTTAAACGGCCTGGACATTGATCTTTACTGCCAGGACGCGCTTTTGTCATGGCAAGGAAGCAAGCCGGAAGTCATTGTCAGCGACTTGCCGGTCGGCTATTACGTCAACGATGAAAATGCCGGGAATTTTGAATTGCGGACCAAGGAAGGCCACTCATACGCCCATGTGCTGCTGACCGAGCAGATCGTCAAGAACCTGGCGCCTGATGGCTATGCCTTTTTGTTGGTTCCAAACAGCATGATTTCCGGCAAGCTTGGCGCGGACTTCATGCCTTGGCTGGCCAACAAGGTGCACCTGCAGGCCATCGTCCAGCTGCCAGAGAAATTGTTCCAAACTAAAGTTAACCAAAAGAGCCTGCTGATCTTCCAGAACCACGGCCAAAGCCAGCCGCCGCGTGAAGTTCTGTTAACCCGGCTTGACGATTTGAAGAATGAAGAATCGCTGGTCGGTCTTAATATTAAACTGAACGAGTGGTATACTGAAAAAGGCAAATAGTTCTGTGTAGAATCGAAGGAGTTAAAAGTTATGAATAAGATTTTGGCAGTCAACTCTGGTAGCTCATCATTCAAATATAAGTTATTCTCGTTGGATGATGAAAGCGTCCTTGCCTCAGGTTTGGGTGATCGAATCGGGATCGATGGCTCAAGCTTTGAAATGAAATTAGCTGATGGGACCAAGCATAAAGAAAAGCTTGACCTGCCAAACCAGGAAACAGCCGTACAAGTGCTGCTTGACTGGTTGAAGAAGTACGACGTCATTAAAGACGTTAAGGAAATCGTTGGCGTTGGCCACCGGATCGTTAACGGGGCCGAGGTATTTCCAGACTCAACAATCATTACCAAGGACAATCTGCACAAGATTTTTGAATTGACTGACTTCGCGCCGCTGCACAACCCTGCAGAAGGCCGCGGGATCGAAGCATTTATGAAAATCTTGCCAGACGTGCCACAAGTTGGCGTGTTTGACACTTCATTCCACCAGTCAATGGACGCTGTCCACTACATGTACTCTCTGCCATACGAATACTATGAGAAGTATCAAGCCCGCAAGTTCGGTGCCCACGGTACTTCAATCCGCTACGTTTCAAAGCGCACGGCTGAAATAATGGGCAAGGACTTGAAGGAGCTCAAGATGATCATTTGCCACTTGGGCTCAGGGGCTTCAGTTACTGCCGTCAAGGATGGCAAGTGCTATGACACTTCCATGGGCTTCTCACCATTAGCCGGGATTACGATGGGGACTCGTTCTGGCGACGTTGATCCATCAGTTCTGCAACATATCATGAAGATGGAAGGCATGACTGACTTCAACGAGATGATCAGCATCTTGAACCGCAAGTCAGGCTTGCTGGGAATTTCAGGTCTTTCAAGCGACATGCGTGACATTAGCGCCAACGCGGACAAGAACCCACGGGCGCGTCTGGCTAGGGAAATCTTCATTAACCGGATCGTTCGCTATATTGGGGGGTATGCTGCTGAAATGAACGGCGTGGACGCAATTGTCTTCACTGCCGGCATCGGCGAGCACTCAGATATCGTTCGTGCAGGTGTTTTGAAGAACTTTGGCTACCTTGGCTTGAAGTTTGACGCAGAAGCCAACAAGACCAATGGCGAAAAGTTCATTTCAACGCCAGACTCAAAGGTTGCGGCTTTGATCGTGCCAACTGACGAAGAATTGATGATCGAACGTGACGTTGTCCGTTTGGCTCATCTCAAGTAATTTTCGTTAAGCAGAATATTTGAGGGCATGGGTATTTTCTGGTAAAATACCTGTGTTCTCTATTTATGGGGATGTTTTGGGATTCGACAGGCGTAGATTTGCGCCGATTGCGATTCGTAGGTTACGTCTACGTAAAAACGTTAAACAGTTTAAATTAACTGCAAACGAAAACTCATACGCTGTAGCTGCTTAGTTCAGCCCAGCTGCCAATAGGTTGCCGGCCCGTGGCGACCTTGCGGTATCAACTTTACGGGATACGCTTGGCTATCACGTCTGAATAGTCAAGAAGAGATCATCAGGCTAGCCGTTGCTAGTTTGCCCTGTTATATGGCGTTTGGGAGCGGTGAAGTTCAAGTAATATAACTATGATCGTAGAGATTGGTGACAAAATGCGTTTGGACAGGGGTTCAATTCCCCTCATCTCCACTAAGCAGGGCTGTAAGCCTTGATATACCGATATTTTTCCCGCTGGCGGGAACCAAGCAACTGAAAAAGACATGTGATGCTAAGGTCACATGTCTTTTTTTAATCAAATTTAATTTCCCGGTCAAACAATTGGCGGATTTCAGTTGTCAGATTGTGCGCGATGAACAAGATCGTTTTGTCCGTCTGCAGCAAACGCGAAAGAATTTCTCGCGTGGCGGCTTGATCAATGGCGCTCGTACCTTCGTCAACCAGCAGCAGCTGGCTGTGGTAAAGATAGCTGCGGGCAAGAACTATTTTTTGCCGCTGGCCGCCAGAGATGTTGCTGTCTTCAACAGCAACCCGCGTATTCAAGCCGTCAGGCCAAAGGCGTAGATCCTCACTTAAGTTTACCTGCTCCGCTGTCTGCAGGAGCAATTTCGGATCACTTAAAGCGGGATTGAACATGGTCATGTTTTCAGCAATGCTGCCAGGAAAAAGCCGCGGGTCCTGCGGAAGATAGCCGATTTGACTTAAGTTGGGCTGAATTGTCTGGCCATTTTGGTCCAGGTAATGAATTGTGCCGCTAGCCGGGCTTAGTTCACCCAGCAGCAGCTTGAAAAAAGTACTTTTGCCACTGCCGCTGGCACCACTTAGCAGCACCTTTTCCCCAGGTGCGAGCTTGATGGCGGGATAAGTCAGGGTAAGGTCGGCAAATTCAACAGTCAAGGGACTGCTGGAAAAGCCGGCTGGGGCTTGGCCGCTTTCCGTTTGCTCTGGGACAGGCGTTCTTTGCGCAAGCAGGTCTTGCCGCAGCTTGCGGCTGCCGGAAATTTCTCCCAAGTAGTCAGCCGCGTTTTGCAGATTGCCAAAAAAGTCGCTGTTAAAGGAATCAATGCTGCTGAGCAGGCCAAAAGCCGTCCAGTGACGGATGACCAGAAAAGCGGTCAGGAGCAGGATCAAGCTGCTGCCAAGCGAGTAGGCCAGCTGATTGAGGTAATCCAGTCGGGTGGAGACGGCACTTTTATGCACATGGGCATCTTCCAGCTTTTTGGCCGCCAGACCCGCCTTCTCCTTAAACCAAGCCAAAGACAGGCAGCGGTGCAGGTCGCCAAGGCCGAGCAGCCAGTCGCCAAGAACTTTGAGATAAGCCTGGTTTTGCGCTGCCAGTTTCTGATTGGCTTGGTTGAGCTGCCGGTCAAGCAGGCGGGGCAGATAGATCTGCATCAGGGCGAAAATCAGGCAGGCAATAAAGAGGCTCCAGTGAAAACTGAGCAAGGCACCACCGGCTGCTAGGACGGCTACGCCAGATTTAAAAGCACTGTAAATATTGCGTAAGTAGTTGACGCTCAGCAAGTCCTCTTCCTTAAGCAGCTGGTTTTGTGCCTGGGCGGGATCGTGTGCTTTCGCATCATTGAAGAGATGCAGGGCAACGTCTTGCCGGATCTGCTGCAGGTAGCTTTGAATCAGCTTTTCCAAAGTCAAGTTGCTGTAGTAGGTCAGCAGGGCGCTGAAGAGCAGGCAGGCCAGCTGCAGGCCGAGCATTGGGGCAAAAAGTAGTGCCTGCCGACTTCTCAAGGCGTTGAATTCCAGAGTCAGCGCGTAGGAAGAGCCAACCAGCAGCAAGGAACTTAAAGCAGTGGCTAGAAAGAGCAGACTGCTTTTGAAAGGCTTGTGCAGATAAAATTCTTTAAAATTCATGCTTGCTCCTTTTTGACTAAGGTAATTTCCCGGTCAAAGAGCGCTTTTTGGTCAGGACTAAAATTATGGGCAATGAAAATAATGGTTGCCGGCAATTTGCATAAAGCTTGCAAAATTTTGTCCTGACCAGCATGGTCAACCGCGCTCAACGACTCGTCCAGCAAGAGCAGGGGGAAGGAGTGGCTCAAAGCCCGGGCCAAGACCAGCTTCTGCCTTTGGCCGCCGGAGATGGTCAAATCGTCTAAGGCCAGCTGGCGCTGGGGATCAAGCTTGAGGTCGACTGCTGCCAGACAGTCTTCTGGATCGCAAGCCAGACCGGGCGTGTGCATGGTCACGTTTTCCGCCAAAGTAGCGGGGAACAGGACTGGGTCTTGGGCCAGATAGCCGATTGAGTACGGATCAGGCTGGAAGGCCCGGCCAGCCGCGTCTTTAAAGACAATCTGGCCTTTGTCGGCTTTTAAAGCTCCCATAAGAAGCTTCAGCAGGCTGCTCTTTCCGCTGCCACTGTCGCCAGTGATGAGGATTTTCTCACCGGCATGGATGGTCAAATCAGGATAGGAGATCAGCTGCTTGCCAAAGATTAATGAAAGCTGCTTGATTTCAAGCTTTGCCATCTGGCTGACCGGCTTCAGGCTGTCCTTCTTGCTGCTCTCCTGCAGGCGCGTGAGCCGCTGCCGCAGGCTCTTGGTAGAATTGAGGTAAGAGTAGCTGCCGGAAATGTTTTCCAAAACTGAAAAAAGATTGCTGGCGAAGTAGCCAGCGGCGATGACGCCCCCCAAGGACATCTGTCCCTTAAAGAAGAGGAAGCCGGCAATTAAGGGGATGCTGACAGTGCCTAGTGCGTTGATGATGCTTTGCAGGCACTGGATCTGGCTGTTGATCTTGCGGCGGCTGACTTGCTTGTCGGCTAGCTGTTTGCCGGACTTAAGCAGGGCTTTTTGATAAGCGCCTTTGGCAAAATAACGGCGCAATTCAGCCAGGCCAGCCGTCCACTCAGCAATAGTCGCTAAAAAGTGCTGGTTGGCAGCTGACATTTGCTCTGTAGCCTGGTTGCTGTATTTTTCCAGCAAGCGGGCAATTGCAAAGGAAGCCGCAGTAGTTAAGAGACTGGCAACAAGCAAGAGCCAGTGAAAAGACAGGAGACTGGCAACAAGCAAAAGCGCGTTGATGACGTCGCAGATCAAGTAAAAAAGGACGGTCGCGTAATCGTAAGTCAAGGTATCAAGGTCTTGGCTAAAGTGGTTGGTCATCTCGGAGACGCTGGCTGGCTGCTGGTAATAATGATCGGCCAACTTGTTCCTGATGCTGTGCAAATACTGTTGAGTCTGCTTGCTGAACAGGTAATTAGCTCCGTTAAAAGCCAAGTTCAGCACTAAAGCCAGGAAAAACTGGGCCAGAAGCAGACCGCAAAAAAGTGGGAAGCGGCCGGCAGCGACTTGGTTGACCATTGGCGAGAAAAGATAGGTTGAGGCCACGTCGATGACCTGGGTGGTGACCAGCAGAACGAAGATGATGGCGAAACGGCTTCGGTTGCTGTCGATTATTTTACGTAAAGTCATGGGCAAAAAATTGGTTGTTGTTCAACTCTTTAATCATTTGTTTTAAAGTAATAATTATCATTTTTTTGCCATTTGTTGGCAATTCTTTACTAACTTTAGCTTGATTTTACCAACAATTCAACAACAATAATAAAAAAACATTAATCATTGTTTAATTATGATTTTGCCTTTTTTGCGAGACCGTATAATCTTATGTGTAAGGATGAACAGTTCCTTAAAGTAAATCAAAATTGGGTATAACTTAAACTTCCCACACCAAAAAGAACTATGAAGCCTTGAAAACTCAATAGTTTAACCAGTAAATATTCAATTATGCTGCTAGTGATGGCGATATAGCCTCTTGCATGTACTTCGGGAGGCGGGAAATGAAAGCTTTGGTGAACCTTTCCATCTGCTCTTCTGTCAGTTGGAAGATCTCTTTCACGCTCTCGAACATGGCTTCCAC
>NZ_VUMX01000049.1:0-5897 GCF_009695985.1 Lactobacillus porci | reverse complement strand
AACGCTAATCGAGTTCACAAGGGCTTTGGTCAAGTAGCAGACACCTTGGAATCGTACTTCGATTAAAAAACAGTTAAAGAATCAATTAGCCGGAAAGATTTATTTACACAAAAGAATTGACAGTCTCGATTGAAATGAGGCAGAATATGATGAAATGTTTTTTGGAGTCCAAATGGGTGTATGTTTTTCTATAGTATTTTTTGAGAAAAAGAGAGGAAAAATTATGCAAAAACTATCTATTCTAGCCTTGAAGAAAGTTGTTGGTGGAAGATCAAAAATTAGACGCCGCGTCTTTAAAAATAATTCGTATGGTTATGGAAATGGTTCTGGTGGAGGTGCTTTTTAAATAAAAATGCAGAATATGATTAAAATAGTACAGAATATGACGACTTTGAGTATAAAATTGAATGCATAGTAATATTGGTAATGTAAAAAGTTAAAGAGTTGAAAGGAAGATTTGAATTATGAAGAAGTTAAATGAAAAAGAATTAGTTGAAGTTAAAGGCGGATTTATTGGTGGAGTGGCTGATCCGAATGGAAGTTTTTTTGTCCTTAGAAATTTTAAAGTCAATAAAAAACAAAATCGTTTTAATTGGAAGAGAATTTTTGGATTAAAGTAAAAATGCTATTTCAGGCTTTATTTTCTCCTATAATCGATTTGTATATTTTTTATAGGGTGTCAGGTTGGAAACTTAGAATAAGAGATTATGTTTTTTCAGTAATCTTTATCGGAATATGCGTTCTTCTCGGTGATTTAACTCAAATAGATGATTTTTTAGTAGATGTTATTCAAGCAATTTCAGTATTTCTTTTTTCGTATTTTGTGAGGAAAGAAAAGAAAGTCAAATTAATCATTGGATTAATTTCTTTTTTTGAGTTATTGGATCTTCTTATAACGATTAGCGTTGAAATATTGCTGCTAATTTTTGATATTAATTTCAGTAGTATTATTTTTATCTTTTTGTTAATAGATTTTTTAGTTGTATGTATAATCCAAAAGTATTATTTAAAAATTCGTAAGCTCTTAAATGATCGAAATAGTTCGATTTTTATTGGATTAATTTTATATATTTATTTATCAAGTTCTATTGTGTATTTGTTAGCATTACAGAATAATCGTATGACGACATTATTTGAGGTGTCTTTAAGTTTACTAATACTTCAGATAATTTTCTCCATATTTGCTTATTCGACGGCAGTTAATATTCAAAAGAAACTTTTAACCGAGCAAGAGCAAAAGGAACAAAGGCTCCAACTTGAATTAGCAAATGCAGATAGAAAAGCAAAAGAAGCAGAGAATAGAGAACTTGTTCTTAAACAGCAGAAATTAAAGTCTGAAATGCAACAGTTGCAAGAATATTCAAGTTATCTTGACAAAAATGAAGATGATCTACGCCGTTTTAAACATGACTATCAAAATATTTTAAATAGCTTAAAAGTTAGTGCTCAAGAGGGCGACACCACAAAGGTGGTAAAGATACTCGATCAATATACTAACACGCAGTTTGATCAGAAAGCTCTTCGAAAATATAAAGGTGTAAATCACATTCATGAGAAGAATTTAAAGAGTATAGCAATTGCTAAGCTTTCTAAATTATATAGTTTAGATTTAAATTATAGTTTTGATTGCGAGCAAAACATCTATCAAATTCCTAAGAGCGTTAATATTTTGGACTTAGTTAGAATTATTGGTATTGCATTTGATAATGCAGCTGAGGAAAGTATGGCATTAATCAAAGAAACAGGTAGTACTAATAATGCTCGAGTTGATGCAATGTATTATCAAGAAAATGGTAATTTTGAATTTGAAATCCGTAATCGAGTTAGAGAAGCTACTATAGCAACAGATAAAATGAGTCAAAAGAACTTTACCACTAAAAAGCATCATATGGGATTGGGATTAGCCAATGTAAAAGAAATTACTCATAAATATGAGAATGTAATGATTGTCAATTATTACGTTGATGATGGTTGGTTTACTTTTGATTTAACAATTTTGCCTGATGATGAAAATGAAATTGAGGACTAAAAATGAAATATCCAGTTTTTATTTGTGATGATGATCAGAATCAGATTGAGCAAACTAAAAAAATTCTTGGTGCAGCCGAGATGATTCTCTCAGATGATGAAGAAGTAGAATTTTCGATTGCCACAGCCACTAATTATATGGATGCTATTACTTATTTGAAGGAGCATAAATTAGATGGTGGTATTTATTTCTTAGATGTTGAATTAGGTGGTGACACTGAAAATGATACCGGCTTCGATCTTGCCTCATTAATTAAGAAGCGAGATAAACGTGCACAGATTATTTTTGTTACTAGTCATGCTGATTTATCTTTAATTACATTTAGAAGACGTCTAGGTCCAATTGATTATATTGTAAAAACGTCTGATTTAGATAAGCTTAGACACACGATGGTGAAGACAATTGAAGTAGCCATTTATAATTTGCATAAGTTCAACTATATGAAGAAGATGACTTTTTCATATAAGATTGGTCGACAAACTAGAAACGTTAATATTGATGATATTATTTATATTTCAACAACAGTTACTCCACATAAATTATTGATGATTCTAACAACAGGAGAAATGCAACTCCTAGGTAGTATTAATCAATATGCTAAAGAAAATCCAATGCTAGAGAAAATAAATCAGTCATGCTTAGTAAATCCTAAGAATATTGAATCGATTGATTTGAAGCAACATCGTGTACAGTTTATTAATGGAGATGTTGAGGATTTTTCACGTACTAGTGTGCAAAAGATGAAAGACTTACTATCTGAATATAATTATAAAACTGAGACATTGGCTAAGAAGAAAGAAGAAAATGGTAATTTCGCTTAGGTACAAATCAATCTATGTCCCACAAATTGATGAAACAGATTGTGGTGCAGCATGCTTAGCAATGATCTTAAAGAACTATCATTCTCGAGTATCCATAGCACATTTGCGTCATATTGCTAAAACAAATACTGAGGGAACTACTGCGCTAGGTTTAGTTAAAACTGCTGAAAAATTTGATATGAATGTTCAAGCAGTTAAAGCAGATATGTCCTTATTTGACATGAGTGATATTCAATACCCTTTTATTGTTCATGTAATAAAAGATGGAGGACTATTGCATTATTACGTAGTTCTTAAAAGTACCAAAAGAAAGATAATTGTTGCTGATCCAGATTCTACCAGTGGAATTAAAAAAATGTCTAGAAAGGCATTTGAAAAAGAATGGACTGGGATTACTTTATTCATGGTCCCTAAAGCAGACTTTAAGCCTGTAAAAGAAAAAAAGAATAATCTGTTGTCTCTTTTTCCTTATATGTTTAAACAGAAAAAGTTGGTTAGAAATATCATAGTAGCTGCTTTATTGATGACGTTGATTAGTATTTGCAGTTCGTATTTTGTACAAGGATTAATTGACACTTATATTCCTAATGGTACATTTACAACTTTATCAATCTTAGCTATTGGGTTATTGATTGCATATGTCTTTAACTCAATTTTTTTATATGGACAACAATTTTTATTAAATGTTTTAGGTCAGCGATTATCAATTGATCTTAATTTGCAATATATTAGACATATTTTTGAATTACCAATGGAATTCTTTACTACTAGAAAAACAGGAGAAATTACTTCACGTTTTTCTGATGCAAGTAGAATTATTGATGCATTGGCAAGTACTGTAATTTCATTATTCCTTGATCTTTCAATTGTAATTTTGATGGGAATTATCTTAGCAGTTCAAAATATGACGCTGTTTTTGATTACTTTAGCTTCGTTACCACTTTATGCTATTGTGATTTTAGGATTTTCTAAAAGATTTGAAAAATTAAATAATGACCAAATGGAAAGTAACGCAGTAGTTAGTTCATCAATTATTGAAGATATTCAAGGAATTGAAACAATTAAAGCACTTAACAGTGAGCAGGTACGATATAAAAAGATTGATAGTCAGTTTGTGGATTATTTGAGAAAAGCATTTAAATATAGCAAAACAGAAGCTTTTCAGATTGCCTTGAAGACTTTTATTAGATTATCGTTGAACGTCATTATTCTTTGGGTAGGTGCTAGTGTTGTAATGCATAACCAGATGTCTATTGGTGAATTGATGGCATTTAATGCGTTATTGTCATATTTTGTTGATCCATTACAAAATATTATTAATCTACAACCTACACTTCAAGCTGCAAATGTGGCTCAAAATCGTTTAAACGAAGTTTATTTAGTTAAAAGTGAATTTAAAGATAAAACTTCAGTTAATAGTATTCATGATTTAAATGGCAAAATTGTTTTCTCACAGGTTAATTATCGTTATGGATATGGCGAAGATGTTTTAAAAGATATTAACTTAACTATCAATGATAATGAAAAAGTAACTGTTGTAGGGATGAGTGGATCTGGTAAATCAACTTTGGTTAAGTTATTGGTTGATTTTTTTAGTCCGATAAAAGGTAAAGTAACTTTTAATAATTATTCAACTAAAGAGATAAATAAGCACGTTCTACGTTCATATGTAAATTATGTTCCACAAACTCCTTATGTCTTTGCGGGTACTATTAAAGAAAATCTTTTATTAGGAAGTCGTTCTAATATAACGGAAGAAGATATAATCGAAGCATGTCAAATTGCAGAAATAAAAAATGATATTGAGAAGCTACCTTTAGGATTTGATACTCAATTAGATGAGAATGCAAAAATTTTATCGGGGGGACAAAAACAAAGACTGACAATTGCTAGAGCACTTCTTTCACCTGCTAAGGTGTTAATTTTTGATGAAGCAACAAGTGGGCTGGATACAATTACAGAGAAAAAAGTAGTTGATAATTTAATAAGTCTGAAGGATAAGACTGTAATATTTATTGCTCATCGTTTAGCTATTGCTGAAAGAACAGACAATATTGTGGTATTAAACCAAGGTCGAATTATAGAACAAGGCAATCATACTGAATTAATGGCCAAGCACGGTTATTATTATGATTTGGTAAAAAGTTAGGTGATATTGCAATGACTGATCAATATTTAGAAAGTAGTAAGTTTTATTCATATAAGTTTCATAACTTTTCAACGATGATAATTTTACCGGCTTTTATTTTAGTGATTTTGTTGTTTATTGGTTCTTTTTTTGCTGTGCATGAAAATGTGATTAATAGTATAGGTGTTGTTGAACCAGACCATATAGTTTCTTTAAAAAATAATGGATATAAAGAAGGACAAAAGATTTCAAAGGGTACTATTATTACTTTGGCTGATAACAAAAAACGACTGATAAAAAATAATATTATCGTACATTTAGATGATGAAGATAGTATTGCTATGCCCGATATTAAAGATAAAGGTAGTCTTAAAATAGTAACCTACATTCCAGATGATGAAGTAGCTACTCTTGCTGAAAGACAAAAAGTTCGATTTCAAGTTAAAAATAAGCAGGGAGTACTTACAATACTCAATGGTAAGGTTATTAGTTTAGGTACATATCCTGTACAACAGAAAGGCATGAATGCATTTAAAGTTGATATTTTAATTAAGACAACTAAGTCTGAGAGAGAGTTTTTACGATATGGGATGCAAGGAAAAGTGACAATCATTACTGGTAAGACTAATTACTTTAATTATATTAAGTCTAAGGTATTAAATTCTAAGTAGATTAATAAGAATAGCAATTATTGAAGTTGTTGTTCTTTTTTTATTGCTAAAGTAATACTGATAAATTTGCCATTACAACCGAATTTGATTTATATGTTAGCAGTTTATGGCGATAATGTGGGAGACTGTCAATTCTTTTGTGTAAATAAATCTTTCCGGCTAATTGATTCTTTAACTGTTTTTTAATCGAAGTACGATTCCAAGGTGTCTGCTACTTGACCAAAGCCCTTGTGAACTCGATTAGCGTT
>NZ_VUMX01000048.1:0-6587 GCF_009695985.1 Lactobacillus porci | reverse complement strand
TTCTCTGTTAAAATCAGTCATAAGGGATTCCTTTCGTATTGATAGTGTTCAAATCAATTATACGGAAAAGGAGTCCCTTTTCTTATACCCAATTTTGATTTACTTTAAGGAACTGTTCATCCTTACATACGGTCTCTACGCTTTTAGTGTATCTAAAGAGCTTTTTTATTATTTTAAGTTTTTCTTCTTATTATTTCATATTTGTTTACAGCGAAAGTTAATCTTCGTAACTAGAAAGCGCATATTCCAGGCATAGTTTAAATAATGCCTCTCATTCTTCTATCGAAAGTGGTAGTCTTAAAAAACATATTTTTGTCACGCTTTCGTCCTAACCCCCTGCCAATAAAATTTTATCCGTTATTTATCCGGAATTGAACGCATATTTCTTGCGCCGCAGGCACTTTCTGTGTATGATCGTCATTAGGAAAAGGGCCAAGAGGTCAGTAGCCCCAGCCCCTTTTCCTACGGTTCGCAAATATACTTTTTTCTTATATATTGCATTTTTTGATACACATTTTTGTAGTAACACAATTAATCGGCACGCGGATATCGCTCACTTTATAAGAATTCAATTCCTTTCTATATTTTTCTGATACCCTAATCATCCGCCTGCCATCCCCTTTTTACATTACACCAATAACACAAAAGAAGCCTCAACTGCAGTTTGAGGCTTCTTTCTTGTCTGTTTATAATTTCTTAGCTTCATCCGCGATATCGCAGCGCATAAGCTTTTCGAGCATGCTAATGTATTCTTTGGGCACCTTGTGGCCCTTATAGGTGAACTTGAGATTGCCATCGCTGATTTCAATCACCTTGTCCACCTGATATTTATCCCACTCCTTGTTGGCCTGCAAGACCGTTTCAGCCGGCAATCCAGCCATAATGCTGGTCTTTGGGACGTCAAAGAGCTTGGCCATCTTGCTGACGGCCTTCATCCGCGGAGCCTTGCGACCAACTTCCCAATTGGAGACGGTCTGCTTGGAAACGTTAAGCAGATTCGCTAAATCCTGCTGGCTCAGCCCCTTTTTCTTCCGCAACTCTTTCAAGTAGCGGCCAATCATATTATCTTCCATAACTAATTTCACCACCTGGGCTTAGCCTAACATATTTTTGAACTAAATGAAATAATTATTAAAAGTAATCCGTAACATTTTTGTAAACTAAATAAAAAATAAATGAGTCAGGGCTTACATCCCTGACTCATTTAACTATACAGTTATTTTTATTTACTTCATAAAAGTTAGATAACCATCTCGGACTTCTTCTCCCGGTGCATCAATTGGTAGATGACCTTGCGCGGTTCGGCGTGACCGTTGACGACGGAGTCAACGGCGAAGACGATTGGCATTTCAACTTCGTACTTCTTGGACAGTTCCAAGGCAGCTGGGATGGCATTGATCCCTTCAACCACCATGCCGACTTCCTTCTTGGCTTCTTCGGCGCTCTTGCCTTGGCCGATCAAGAAGCCCGCGTTGTAGTTGCGGCTTTCCTTGCTGGTGGCGGTCACGATCAAGTCGCCCATGCCGGCCAGACCGTCAAATGAGCTTTCCTTGCCGCCCATCTTGAGGCCCAGGCGCTTGATTTCCGCCATCCCGCGGATGATCAAGGCTGCCCGCATGTTGTCGCCGTAGCCCAAGCCGGAGCAAATCCCGCTGGCCAAGGCAATGACGTTCTTCAGCGCCCCGCAGAGCTCAACGCCCAGGCGGTCAGCGTTGGTGTAAACGCGCATGTTGTCGTTCATGAAGACGTCTTGAACCTTTTCGGCCGTTTCCTTGTCTTCACAAGCTGAAACGATGGTCGTTGGCAGGTCCTTGGCAACTTCTTCAGCGTGGGTTGGGCCTGACAGGGCCACGTACTTGACGTTGTCGTGCTTGCCGTCCTTGGTCAGAACGTCTTGGATGACGCCAGTCAAGGTCAGCAGCGTGTCTGGCTCAATCCCCTTGGCCACGTCCACGATGATCTGGCCGTCTGGAATGAACGGCGCTGCCGTCTTAGCCGTTGATCTGACGAAAACGGAAGGAACGGCAAAAAGGATGATGTCCTTGTCTTCGCAAGCTTGGGCAACTTCCTTGGTAAACTTGATCGCGTCCGGAATAACCATGCCTGGCAAGTTCTTTTGGCGGCGCGTGGTCGCGAGCTGGTCAACTTCGGCTGGCAAAGCTGACCAAACGGTCACGTCATGACCTGAATTGCTAAGCATCCGGGCCAAAGCCATGCCCCAAGTACCTGCCCCCAAAACACCGATTTTTGCCATATTATTACCTCACTTAGTTGTTAATTCCTTATGTAAAAGCAATCTCCCTAGGCTAAAAAGCTCCAGAAGATTGCCTGAATTTGTCTACTGAATTGTACTAACTCGTGTTCAATTATAACACTCTCGGCCCGCTTGGCAGCTCTCCCCCAAAAAGATTATCCAAAACATTAACTTTAAATCAGTTTCAGAAGGAATGGAAGAATCAGCTAAAGCGCTTACGGCCACCTCGTATTGTACGGGACTTGGCCGCTTTTCGCAAGGCAATTACATCCCTATAAGAAATTACTTATGCAAATTCCGCTCGCACTCCAGGGTCAAAGCACTTTCATCGGCGATATGGTGGTTTTTAATTAGTTTTTAGTCTTGGTTGCAGATTGTAAGCGATCACCATGTTATAATGGAAGGAACATATTGTTTTTGGAGCGCGCGACTTGCTCCAACTATCTTAGGTATAACACATGCGCAAGAAGTTAAATTTGAAGAAGGCAAACAAGAGCGACTTTCTGCTCCTGCTTGCCGCCTTTTTTCTGCTTTTCATTCTGAATGCTGGCATCATCAGCTACGTCCAGCACCAAAGAATGGTTCGCGAACGTGAGCAGACGGCCTTTATCGCCCGTGGCTTCTCACAGACGCTCAATGAAGAACTGGACAATACTTTTTCCTTAACCGACATTTTAAAGGAAACTATCGTCTCCCATGACGGCAAGATCGTCAATTTTGACCGGGTTGCCCAAGACTTAATAGCCAAAAATACCGCCCTTGGCAGCTTGCAGCTGGCCCCAAAGGGCAAGGTCACCCACATTTACCCCCTCAAGGGCAATGAATCCGGATTGATCGACCTTTTAAAAGATCCTGACCGGGGACCAGTCTGCCGCTATGGGATCAAGCACCATATCACCACCCTGCAGGGGCCCTTCAAGCTCGCTCAAGGCGGCAGCGGCATGGCGGTCCGCAGTCCTATTTTTCTCACCGAAAACGGGAAACCGACCTTCTGGGGCTTCGCAATCGCTATCATCAAGGTGCCGGACATCTTTAAGGCCACGGCCAAGACTATTGGCCTGTCTGGCTACAGCTACCATCTTTACTCGAATACGTCCCCATTGACCAAGAAGAAGGTCCTGGTCATGAAGTCCGGCAGCCAGCTGGATGACCCAGTCTCCCTCTCCTTCAGCACCTCCAGCAACAATGACTGGCGGCTCTTGATCTCTCCTAAGAACGGCTGGCAATACAAGCGCAGCCACTGGGTCCTGATCTACGTCCTGCTGCTTGACGTCCTACTGGTCTTATTGGTGCTCTGGATGATCAACCGGCGGATCAGCACCCGGATTCTGGAAAGAGAAGCCACGCGCGATCCCCTGACCCAGGCATACAACCGGCAGGGCTTTGACGGCTACATGCAGGACTACGTCCTTCAGCACCCAAATGAGAAGTCAACCGTCATCATGCTGGACGTCGACGACTTCAAGTCGGTCAACGACGTCTTCGGCCACCATGTCGGCGACCAGGTCCTGGTAGATTTGACCAAGAACCTGCAACAGGTCTTTGGCGAGCACGCCATCGTCGGCCGAAACGGCGGGGACGAGTTCGTCGTTGCCCTGCCTGGCCTGTCAATGAAGCAAAGCGAGCCATTGATTGAGAAAATGTCCAAGCTCAAGCAGACCGCGATCGTGGACAGGAAGCCGATCGACTTCTCCATCTCCATGGGCTACTCCGACTTCCCCGGCCAGGCCCAGAATTACGCAGAAGCCTGCCGTTTTGCTGACGCGGCCCTGTACGAGGTCAAGATCGCCGGCAAAAACAGCTATGCCAGCTACAAGTCCGGTCTGTCCCAAGACAAGCGGCACAACCAGCTGGGACTGGGAATGCGGGCCTTGGCCGCCGGCGACCCGACCCCGCTTTTGGTCGTCAAAGTTGACGGGGATGAGCCAATCTACGTCAACAAGAGCCTCTTGGACCTTTTCAACTGCGAATCGTCGCCTAATTTTTACGACTATTATGGCAGCTCTTTTGCCAACTTAATTGCTCCGCACGACCGCGACCGGGTATATACTGAACTCAAAGATTTTTTGGCCCAGGCGGAAGACGGGGAGCGCTTCAAGGACGACTTTTCGGTCCTGACCACGGATGCCCGCGTCATCCACGTCTGCAGCGAATTGAAATACTCGCTCAACCAGCGCTATGGGGCTTTGATCTACATGAACTTTATTTTGAATTAGAAGAGGAACGAATATGGCAGAATTTGACGCAAGCAAGCTGCGGATGCCCAACCTGCGGATTTTAGGACAAGACACCCGGCCGCTGTTCGCGGATGCAAAGGGAAAGAAAGACAACGGCCAGTTGCCGCCGGCCTTGGCTGCCCACGCGGGCTTTAACAAGGCCTTCCAAAAGGGCAAGCTGACTTTCGGCCTGATGGCCCCATTTAAGGGCTATCCAGACACGCCGATTCCTGACGTCAGCGACTTGGTCAAGAATGCCAAGCTGGCTGAAGAAGCAGGCTTTGCCGCCTTGTGGATGCGGGACGTGCCTTTTTATGACCCTTACTTTGGGGATGTCGGCCAAGGGCAGGATCCGATCGCCCTTTTAGGCGCTTTGACCGGGCAGACCAAGGAAATCGCCTTGGGGACTGCCGGTCTGATCCTGCCTGAGCGCAACCCCATCCATGTCGCGCAAGCCGCCGCCACCTTGGAGATCATGTCGCAAGGCCGTTTCCTGCTTGGCATGGCCAGCGGGGACCGGAAGTCTGAATACAAGAATTTTGGCAGAAAATGGGATGAGCGCGGGGAGATCTTCAAAGAGGGCTGGAACTTGACCAAAACCTTGCTGGAGACCCCAAAGCGGCCGCACTTCAACAGCAAGTATTACAGCAACCTGAACGGGACTTTGGACTTTATTCCCCAGCTTGAGCAGCAGCTGCCAATGGTCGCGATCGGACGCTGCCGGCAGGACTTGGACTGGCTGGCCAACAACGCGGACGCCTGGATCTGGCACGGCGTGGCTGAAGACGAAACCGCGCAAATCGTGGCTAAACTGCAGGACCTGAACCAGGACGGCTATTGGCATCCGTTTGGCTACCAGAATTTCGTTGAGCTGCTGGAGGATCCAGATGCCCCATGTCAGCTTTACAACAAGATCTACCTGCGCGGCGGGGCTAAGTCCCTGGCCCAATTCTGGAAGCAGCAGCGCAAGCAGGGCCTGGCCCACGTCATCATCAGCCTCAAGCCAAGCAACCGGCCAGCGGCAGACTGCATCCGTGACCTGCACGACTACGTGTTTGATGAGGTCAACCAAGATTAGCAAAAACCTGAAGCTCACGAGCTTCAGGTTTTTTGTTCGGTTGGCCGTGGCTGCGGTAATTATGGGGACGAGTTTGCGTGATTTGAACGTGGCTGCGGTAATTGCGGGGATGAATTCGCGCGTTTTGGACGTGGCTGCGGTAATTGCGGGGACGAGTTTGGCTGATTCGCGCTTGGCTGCGGTAAAAACGGGGACAAGTTTGGCTGATTCGCGCTTGGCTGCGGTAAAAACGGGGATGAATTTGCGCGTTTTGGACGTGGCTGCGGTAATTGCGGGGACAAGTTTGGCTGATTCGCGCTTGGCTGCGGTAAAAACGGGGATGAATTTGCGCGTTTTGGACGTGGCTGCGGTAATTGCGGGGATGAATTGCGCTTGGATACGGTATTTATGGGTACAATCACTGTTTTAATCCCCATTTTTTACTGAACCAAGCGCCTTTTCAAAAATTCGAGCCCCGCTTTTTACTGAACCAAGCGCCTTTTCAAAAATTCGAGCCCCGCTTTTTACTGAACCAAACGCCTTTTCAAAAACTCGACCCCCGCTTTTTACTGAACCAAGCGCCTTTTCAAAAACTCGAGCCCCGCTTTTTACTGAACCAAACGCCTTTTCAAAAATTCGAGCCCCGCTTTTTACTGAACCAAACGCCTTTTCAAAAATTCGAGCCCCGCTTTTTACTGAACCACAGCAACCTCTATAATTTTTGCCACAGTTGGAAATCCTTTGGGGATAAATTCTGAGATTATTTACTTAGTTGAGGACTTTGCGGGGATAAATTTCGTAATTTTCGACTTAGTTGAGGACTTTGCGGGGATAAATTTCGTAATTTTTGACTTAGTTAGGGACCTTGCGGGGATAAATTTCGTAATTTTTGACTTAGTTAGGGACTTTGCGGGGATTTCTTACTGATTTTTCGGTTCAGTATAAAAACTTGTGTAAACGGCTGTGAGATTTAGGATGCCTTTCGGGATATTTCCATTAATCGCAGAAAGAAGTATTCATCATCTGGATACCCATAACCCTTACGTCTCTCAGTCTTGAT
>NZ_VUMX01000047.1:0-7250 GCF_009695985.1 Lactobacillus porci | reverse complement strand
ATATATTGGTTTAACAACATCAGACGGTCCAATAAACTAAATTACACGACCCCTGTAAAATATAGAGATCGTGTAATGGCAACTATTTAAGATTTTATAAAATGTCTAACTTTTCTATGGCACTTCATGATTCGAGGGGATTTTTTTAGTTAAGACATTGTCTTGGCGGCGATTTTTCGAAAAGTGCTTCCCGAAAAGTCCTCAACTAAGATACTTTTCCGCATTCGATTGTCCGAATTAAAAAACTCTCACCTAAATTAGATGAGCGCAAAATAAAAGAGCAGGCCGAAACCTGCTCTTACTCCCATATATGCTAGATGTAATCTAGTCATCCATTCATGCCCACTAAAGGAGTCGAACCTTCACTCTGTTGCCAGAACAGCGACCTGAACGCTGCGCGTCTGCCAATTCCGCCAAGTGGGCATCTCGTGCCTGAGCACATATTTAATAATACCAAAATTTTGCTAAAATGGAAGTGCGAAAACAAATTTTTTTGAAAAGAGAGGAAATATTTTGTTCAGAAGATTTAAAAAAGCGCTAATTTCGGCGGCAGCGGCCGCTTCTCTAGTCCTTGCCGGCAGCCCATTCGCCAGCCAGGCTCAAGCCGCGGTCAGCAGCTACCAAGAAAAGAGCTTGGACTTGGACGTCAAGGGCGCGATTGCTATTGACGCGGAAACTGGTCAGGTGCTCTATGCCAAGAATGCCAATGAGCCACGCTCAATTGCTTCTATGACCAAGCTGATCACCACCTACTTGACCTTGCAGGCCGTCAAGCAGGGGAAGCTGTCTTGGACGGACAAGGTTTCGCCAACCAAGGCCATTGCCAAAGTCAGCCAAAACACCGAATATTCCAACGTGCCCCTTTACACGGACCACTCATACACGATCAAGCAGCTTTATCAGGCGACTTTGATTGAATCAGCCAACGGGGCGGCCATGACCTTGGCCAAGGCGATCAGCGGCGACCAGGTCGCTTTCGTCAAAAAAATGCGTTCTCTGGTCCAGTCTTGGGGCATTGACGATGCCAAGATCTACAACGCCTGTGGCTTGGCTAACGGCAATCTAGGTGCGGCTGCTTACCCTGGCATCGGCAAAAACGTTGAAAATGAACTGTCCGCCAGCGACATGGCCATTATTACCAAGCACCTGCTGGACGATTTCCCAGAAGTCATCGATACTACCTCAGTGAAGACGATGACTTTTGACAATGGGTCCACCAAGAACACGATGACCAACTGGAACTGGATGCTGCCAGGAATGAGCGCCTACTACGCGGATTTGCCAGTTGATGGGCTGAAGACCGGCACAACCGACAAGGCAGGCGCCTGCTTCGCGGGCACGGTCAAAAAGAACGGCCACCGGATCATTACGATCGTTTTAGGTGCCAAGCACGTCAACTCCAATGACCCGTCCCGCTTCGTGCAGACGGCCAAGCTGATGCACTTCGTCTACAGCAGCTACAACGCCATTACTTTGGCCAAGGGCTCAAGCATCAGCGGCGCAAGTACGGTAAAGGTGCCTGAAGGCAAGTCGACTTCCAGCAAGGTGGTTCTGGGCAAGACCGTGACCATCTGGGCTTTAAAGGGGAGCAAGGTCAAGACCAGCCTGTCCAAGGCGGCCGTGGCTGCTCCAGTCGTCAAGGGCAAGGCCGTGGCCAGCTACCGTTTTGCAACTACTTCCGGCAAGCTGGAAACGCTCAGCGGCAAGCAGCTGACGACTACAGCCGTGGCTGTCCAAGACAATGCCCAAGCTAATATTTTCGTCAGAATCTGGCGCAGCCTGTTTGGGGCCAAATAAAAGCGAGGCGCGATGCAATGGAAACGGAAGAGTTTGGCTCTGAAATTGCCCGCCGGGTCATCCGGCCACGGCCAAGTCAAAGCCATAAGGGCAATTATGGCCGCCTGCTCTTGATTGGCGGCTCTGAGAACTTTGGCGGGGCCATCATGATGGCGGCTGAAGCCGCCGTAAGCAGCGGCGCCGGCCTGACCAGCGTGGCCACGGATCCCGCCAACTTGACGGCCCTCCATGCCAGGGTTCCAGAAGCCATGTTTATGGACATTCATGAGCAAGCGCGAGTGCTGGACCTGCTGAAAAAACAGGATGTGATTCTTTGCGGGCCAGGCTTGGGAAATAGCCCCTATGCCTTGGAACTATTGACCAAGCTTTGCCAGCTGGCCACGCCCAGCCAGAGCCTGGTGCTTGACGCCAGTGCCTTGGACCTGCTCGCCCAGCAGCCAGACTTGCTGAGCTTGATCAAGGCCAAACAAGTCGTATTGACCCCACACCAGATGGAGTGGCAGCGGCTCAGCGGGATCAAGATTCCAGATCAGGAAAATGTCCGCAATTTTCAGGTCTTGCGGCAGTTGTTCCCGAAAAGAAATGTTATACTGGTTCTGAAATCAAATCACACTCATGTGTATGATGCAACACAAGAAAGGGCGTATCTCAACGCGGCGGGCAACCCTGGCATGGCCACGGGCGGCATGGGTGACACCCTGGCTGGAATCATCGCGGCCTTCCTGGGCCAGTTTGGACCAAGCCTGGACGCGGTTTTAGCGGCAGTTCACTGCCACTCAGCGGCAGGGGACCTGCTCTATCAGGACAAGTACCTGGTCAGGCCAACCGAAGTTTCTGCTATGATGCCCAAGCTGATGAAGAGATACAGTAACGAATAAAGAGGAGATAGCCATGAAAAGAGCAAAATATATTACTGCCTTGTCAGCAGCGGCTTTGACCTTGCTGTGCCTTGGTCAAAGTCCCGCGGTTAAGGCTGACGCTGACCCGGCAGCCACGCAGACTGCGACTGCGGATCCGGCGACTGCGGCTGATGCCGTGCAAGCCAGTCAGGCTGACAGCAATGAGCCAAAGAGTGCCTTCACTGAAGAGCAGCCTTGGGTGGTGCAACTGAACGCCAAGGGCATGGAGGCAATTGCCAAGCACGCGATTGCCAATACGGCTGAATTGACCAACGTTAAGTCTTATACCTGGAAGACCATGCCGGACTTGACCAAAAAGACCGACAGCCTGAAGGCGACGGTTCTGGTGACCTATAACGATGGTTCAAGCGATGAGGTTGAAACCTATTTGCGGGTGATCCAGTTCTCAGACCAGTTTGTACCAGCAGCTAAGAGCGGCGTGACCGTCAAGACCGGGAGCAAGCTGAATGCCAAAGACTTTATCGCCAACGCGGCTTCTTTGAAGCACGTGACTGCCTATGCTTGGCAGCAGGCACCGTCAACCGCCAAGGCTGGCAAGTCCACGGGCACGGTTCTGGTTACTTACGCTGACAAGTCAACCGACTTGGTCAAGGTGACGGTGACCGTCAAGGACGCCGTTACCAGCAAGAAGTCAGTCAAGAAGACCAAGTCTAAGCAGCGCGCGGTTAAGACCCGAACGATCAAGATCTACCGTCCAGGCAAGAAGGTCAAGATCGTCAAGCAGCAGGCCAAGATCTCACGGACGGTTACGACGACCGTGACGACCAGCAAGACCTATACCAACGGCAAGCTGACCAAGACCAGCAAGCAGAGCAAGAAGTCTTACGGCAAGTGGTCCAAAGGCAAATGGAAGAAGTACAAGATTCCAGCTGTTGCAGGCTACAAGCGGAGCAAGACCTCAGTCAAGGCCAAGACGGTGACCTCCAAGACCAAGAATGAAACCGTTAAGATCAGCTACAAGCAGGTCCTTCACAAGCCAGCCAATGCGCCGTACTACGATCCAGCCGACATGCGAGCTAAGACTGGCAATTACTACTTCAAGTCCAGTGAAAAGCGGGCTTATCCAAACCTGGCCAAGTACAAGAACCTGTGGATCAGAGTCTCCATTCTGGGCAACCGGACTTACATCATGAGCGGCAACAAGGCGGTTTACACTATGTACTCATCAGCAGGCCAGTTTGAATACAGCAATGGGGTCTACCAAAGCGACACGCCGCGCGGCACCTTCCGCTTGAAGGCGGCTTATGGCCCGTCATTCATGTCAGCCGACGGCGTTGGCGGCCGCTATTACCTGGCCTACTATGGCAGCGACTACCTGTTCCACAGCGTGCCGATCAACAATTATGGCTCAGGCGTCTACCACAACGGCTACCATTACGGCTACGGCGGCGTCGGCAGCGCGGCCCACTTGACCGTTCTGGGGACCAAGCCTGACTCCCATGGCTGCATCCGCCTGTCCTTGAGCGACGCCCACTGGCTTTACAACCAGCGCTTGGCTGGTCACCTCAAGGTTGGGACCAAGATCGTCATCAAGTACAAGTAAAACTACTGTTAAAAAGTAAGCGAAATAGTAAAGCTTTGCCGGCTTTACTATTTTTTTATCCTATTTCATTAGATAATAAAGAAAATGCATCAGCCTGCCAAACAGTAATTTTGGTTAGGGTGAAAAACAAGCAGCAATTTTAAAGTTTGGTTACAGAAGGGCGCTTTAATGGCAACCGCTTGCTGGATCTGCTAGAATAATTGATGCATGTGTATTGAGCACGAAAAAAGATAGAGAAGAGAGAGAAAAATGAACAAGGCCCACAAGCGGATGGGGATTGCGCTGATTTTGGCGATTGTGGCGCTGATGATGATTCCAGTGTTCCAGCCTCTGCCGCACGCGCAGACAAAAGACAAGCCCAAAACAACACAGAAGCGCAAGAAGCAGCAAAAGAAAACAGGCAATATTTTTGCTGACCCTACCGACATGCGGCCAATGACTGGCAGATACTACCTGTATCCCAGTGAGACCAAGCGCAAGTACCCGGACTTGCGCAAGTACAAGAACGTTTGGTTCAAGGTCCCAATCAGCAAGTGCCGGGCCTATGTGATGAGCGGGGACAAGGTGATTTATGTCATGTACGCCTCAGCCGGCAAGATTACCAAGGGCCGCAGCCTGACTCCGCTAGGCACTTTCCATGTGCAGAATGAAAGCGGCGAGCAGTTCATCAATGCCAACGGCGTTGGCGCCCGCTACTTTATTTCCTTCTACCAGCATGGGGTCTATCTCTTCCACTCAGTGCCAATCAACAATTTCGCTTCCGGTGAGCACGTCGGCAGCTACTACTATGGCTACAAGAACGGGGCCCACTTGACTACTCTGGGCAAGAAGCCGGATTCTCACGGCTGCGTCCGCTTGACCGTCAGCGATGCCAAGTGGATCTATACCCAGCGGCAAAATGGCGGCATCAAGGTGGGAACCAAAGTCGTCATCGCCAAGTAGGCAGAGCTTTCAAATACTGTGAAAGATATAACAGATTTTTCAAAAGTGAAAAATGCGCAATAGCCGTCCGCCAGCCACGGACGGCTATTTTACTGGGGGCCGTTTTCATTTCCCAAGCAGCAAGCTTTAACAAAGTGCAAAAGAGTCAAGATTTTGCCAAAAAAACGCTTTCAAGGCAGATTTTGTTTGCTCAACTATTCATTATTAGGGTACAATAGATCCTGTAAGAAGCTTAGGAGGTAATTTTATGGCTTATTTCGTTAACGGTAATGATATTTTTAAGAAGGCTCGTAAGGAACACTACGCTGTTGGTGCCTACAACACTAACAACTTGGAATGGACTCGCGCACTTCTTCGTGGTGCTGAAGAAACCAGAACTCCATTGTTGATTCAAGTTTCAACTGGTGCTGCTAAGTACATGGGTGGCTACAAGCTCGTTAAGGACTTGGTAGAAGACTCAATGGACTCAATGAACATCTCAGTTCCAGTTATCTTGAACTTGGACCACGGTGACTACGACTCAGCTATTGAATGTATCAAGCTTGGCTACTCAAGCGTTATGTTCGACGGCCACGCTTTGCCAACTGAAGAAAACTTGGCTAAGACCAAGGAAATTATCAAGCTGGCTCACGAACGCGGCATTTCTGTTGAAGCTGAAATCGGCAAGATCGGTGAAAACCAAGGTGCCGGCGAACTTGCTTCAGTAGAAGACGCTAAGGCCTTCGTAGCAGCTGGCGTTGACAAGCTGGCTTGCGGTATCGGCAACATCCACGGCGTTTACCCAGAAGGCTGGACTGGCTTGAACTTCGACCGTCTTAAGGAAATCGCTGAAGCTGTTCCTGAAACTCCACTTGTATTGCACGGTGGTTCAGGTATTCCTCAAGACCAAATCGAAAAGGCAATTTCTTTGGGTATTTCAAAGATCAACATCAACACCGAATTCCAACTTGCATTCCAAGCAGCTACTCGCAAGTACATCGAAGAAGGCAAGGACCAAGACAAGAGCAAGAAGGGTTACGACCCACGCAAGCTGCTCTTGCCAGGTACTGAAGCAATCACTGCCTCAATGAAGGAAATGATCAGCTGGATGGGCACTCCTTCAATCGACGACAAGACTGCTGACGCTTCATTCGACAGAAGCTCACTTAACGAAGAATAATCAACGATTTTCTTCGGGGACAGTGCTTTAGCTAAGCATTGACCAGATCCCGCTGAAGCAGGCATCAAAGGCATTTGTTCTTTGATGAGCCGCTTCAGCGGGATTTTTTTAGTCTAAAAAACGAAAAAACGCCAAAAAATAATGATAGTTATAAATTCATTGCAATAGGTGATCGCTGGCAAAACGGCTGACCAAGTGGCAATGCAAAAATGATGAAAATCTTTGAAAGCGTTGATGCAATCGCTTTTTTCGGAATAAGTCAGCCAAAGATCGGCTGGTGAATTTGGATTGCTGCAGCTTTTTTCAGGAATGGCTGAGTGTTTTTGCAAAGGAACTGATATAAATTAGTAATGAAAATATAAAAGCCCCTTTTTCACCTGCTCGGGAAAGGGGCTTATTCTTTGGGATGCGGATTGGCTAAAAGACATGAATCGCGCCGTATTCCACGCCTGTAGACTGGCAGCATACAGCAAAAATAAGACATAGGCCAGCTAGTTGCCTAACTGTTAGGTGAAATTTGAAATTGCTATGATTGCTAAAGACTAATGATAATTTAACAAAAAGTGCTTGCCCAGCGAATCTGAAAGGATTATGCTTATAACTAGAGAAATAAAAGCGGATTACATTAATTTTAGGCAAAGTTAGCTTGCTGTTTAATTTGATTAAAAAGCGTGCGCAAATTCGTGTCTTTAGACATGAGTCAAGCACGAAAAAGCGCCCCAGAGGGACGCTTTTTTAGTTTCTATTTCTTCTCCTTCTTTCGTAAGCGCCCAATATCGCGGTATATTAAAATCCCATCCTAGCAATGCTAAGATGGGATTAATCAGTTTATGGGACTTCACTTACAGTGTAGCTGAACATTCTCAGCCCATGGTAAATAGGCTTCCAG
>NZ_VUMX01000046.1:0-7507 GCF_009695985.1 Lactobacillus porci | reverse complement strand
TCCGTCCAAGGACACCAAAGTGCCGTACGACCATACCGAGACCCCGGGCACGGTCAAGTCAGAAGGCAAGCAGACCGTAACCTACGTCTACAAGGACAAGGACGGCAAGGTGGTCAAGACCAAGAAGGTCGAAGAAGGCACGACCTTCACCGGCAAGACCAGCAAGGACGAAGTCACTGGCAAGACCACGACTACTTGGGATCAAAAAGACCACAAGTACAATGAAGTAACGACTCCAGTAGAGCCGGGCTACACTGCCGACAAGAAGAGCGTGGGCGGCGAGACCGTAACTCCAGCTGATCCAAACCGCAGCTACACCGTTGTCTACACTCCAAACGGCAGCGTCGTACCGGTAGATCCAAACGGCAACCCAATTCCAAACACGCCATCAGTGCCGTACGAAACCGATCCAAAGGACCCAACCAAGGTCGTGAACGGCAAGGTTCCAGAAGTTCCAAGCTGGACTCCAAAGAACGGCAAACCAGGCGACCCAGTAGTTCCAACGGATCCGTCCAAGGACACCAAAGTGCCGTACGACCATACCGAGACCCCGGGCACGGTCAAGTCAGAAGGCAAGCAGACCGTAACCTACGTCTACAAGGACAAGGACGGCAAGGTGGTCAAGACCAAGAAGGTCGAAGAAGGCACGACCTTCACCGGCAAGACCAGCAAGGACGAAGTCACTGGCAAGACCACGACTACTTGGGATCAAAAAGACCACAAGTACACTGAAGTAACGACTCCAGTAGAGCCAGGCTACACTGCCGACAAGCAGAGTGTGGGCGGCGAGACCGTAACTCCGGATGATCCAAACCGCAGCTACACTGTAACCTACACGCAAATTAAGTCTGATAAGCCGACAACACCGGAAACCAAGCCGACCAAGCCAAAGGCTAAGCCGCTTGTTCGGAAAACTAAGTCTGATCCAGCTCATCCAAACGCTGGCCAGCTGAATGGCCATGCGAAGACGCCAAGCGAACCAGTCACTCCAGGCACGCCAACTCTCAATGGCGCTGGCTTGACCAATGCTGACGGCAATGGAATTGGCTCAGCCAACTCTGTTAAGACCGCGGCAGGTGACGCCAAGCTGCCACAGACTGGCGCCAAGGAATCTCCAGCAGCAGTCGCTGCCGGCCTGATTGCCTTAGGCATGTCTGCCTCTCTCGGTCTGGCAAGTCTGCGCAAGAAGCGCCACTAAGTTAATGTGGAGAAGTCCTGATCATTGATCAGGGCTTTTTTGCTGGAATCAAAAGAGACCCAAGCTGATGTGACCCCAAAAATTGGGACAATTTAGTATTACGCCGTTAAGGTTGTTAAAACATGATTCCGATATTCAATCGGGGTCATGTTTTTTCGTCCTGTCTTGATTCTTACGTTGTTGTAGTAATCGACGTATTTGTGAATAGCTTGCTCAAGCTCATTTAAGTCCTTGTATTTATGTTCTTGGCCGTAGAACATCTCACGCTTAAGAATGCCGAAGAAGCCTTCCATTAAGCCGTCATCAAGAGAATTACCCAACCTGGACATACTCTGATCGATCCCTCTGTTAGCCAGAACGGCTTGATATGCTTGGTGCTGATATTGCCACCCACGGTCTGAGTGGAAAATAAGCCCGTTAAGAGCCAGGTGCTTCTCAAATGCGTCATCTAGCATGGTCATCACTTGCTTAAGGTCTGGGTGCCTAGAAATGTTGTAGGAGATGATTTCTTGGGTACAACCATCGATAATTGGAGAAAGGTAGAGCTTTTGATCTCTAAGATGGAATTTAGTCACGTCGGTAAACCAATGTCTGTTGGGGATAATTGCGTAGAAATTGCGCTTGATTAAGTCTGGCTTGATTTTGCCTTGAACGCCGTAATAGCTGCTGTAGTTACGTTTCTTGCGGATTGAGATGGCGAATAAGCCCATCTTTTGCATGAGCCTCTGCACCTTCTTATGGTTGACCTCATAGTCTTCCCGGCGAAGCTGTCCGTAGATTCGCCGGTACCCATAGCGCTGGCTGTGTTCAAGAAAGATCTCTTTGATTCTATCCATCAGTTTCTGGTTACCAGAATCCTTATCAAGCTTATGGGTTTGGTAGTAGTAGTTGCTTCTTGAGATATGAGGCAATCCAGGGTTGGCATTGATAACGTCAATAATGTACTTAACGCTAAGCCGCAATTCTTGCCTTAATTCATTGATTGCACGAGCTAATTCTTCTTTTCTTGGCTCTTCCGTTCTTGAATTAAGGCCTCCAATTTTTTATGTATGCAAGCTCGACTGTAAGCCTCTTTACCTGCTCTTCCAGCTCTTTGATCCGCTGTTTGTCCTTGCTTTTGGGCATTCTTGGGTGGTCTACCTTTCTTCTTGGTAATGACAGTATACCCGTTTTCTTTAAAAGAGCGAAGCCAATTTGCAAGAATTCCTGTATTTGTAAGTCCTAAGTCTAGAGAAACCTGTCTAAGTGCTTCACCGCCTAGCAGAACTCTATCAATGGCAGCAAGCTTGAAATCGGCAGTATATTTCTGTTGAGGGCGATCCAGAATATCTTCACCATGTTTTTGAATCAAGTCCACCAAATACTGGATTCCTCCACGCCCCATCCCATATTTCCGGCTAAGGTAGGTGTCTCTTCTGTGATCATTTACCCATTCGTGGTAGATAGCAAGTTTGATTTCTTTAGTGTATTTAGTCATGAAAATAACCCCCGAAATTAGTGTCCTAATTTCGGGGGTCATATCAAATGGTCGTCCTTGCGACGGCTTTTTTGTTTCCAGCGCAATTTCTCGCGCAAGACACGCGTGTGGTCGATTAGATCACAGAGGCTAAAGGCATGAAACATTGCAAGCGCCAATTGCAAGGATAAATTGAACACTTACCAATAACACCTGGTAGATTTTTCAAAAGTGCTAACTACTGTTTCAGATACTTGTCAAACCAGCTGGTAATCTCGCTTAGGCGGCGGATCCGGTGCTTTGGCTGGCCGCTGCGTGACAATTCGTGGTTTTCCCCCTTGAACAGGCACATTCTCGCCTCAACCCCGTAGTAAAGCAAGGCCCGGAACATCTGCATCCCTTCAGGCAAAGGACATCTGTAGTCTTCCAGAGAGTGAATGAAGAGGGTCGGGGTAGTCACGTTCTTGGCATACTTGAGCGGAGACTGCTGCCAGGCATAGTCCAAATCTTCACCCAATTCCTTGGCGCCAACAGCGTAGAGGTCGTCCCATGGGCCGATATCTGACAAGAATGAGTCGCTGAACCAGTTGGACATGGACCGCTGGGTGGCGGCAGCGGCGAAGCGGTGGGTGTGGCCGATGACCCAGTTGGTCATGTAGCCGCCGTATGAGCCGCCCGTGATGCCCAATTTGTCAGCAGCAATCTGCGGCACTTGAGCCAGCACTGTGTCAGTGAACTTCATTAAGTCGTCGTAGTCCTGCCGGCCCCATTTGCCGCGCATATCAGCGTAATCGTTGCCTTGTCCGTCTGAACCATAGATGTTGCAGAAGAAGACGAAGTAGCCCGCGCCAGCCCAGACTTGCATTTCATGGAAGAAAGGGGTGCCATAGACCGTCTTTGGACCGCCGTGGACATCGAGAATCGCAGGGTACTGCTGCTTAGGATCAAAGTCCTTTGGGTACAGAACCCAGCCATGCTGAGTTTTTCCTTGAGCGTCAGTGTAGTCAAGCTGCTGGGCTTGGGCGACATAGCGGTCCTTTAAGGCGTCTTCATTGTAATTTGAATGCTTGCTCAGCTGACCATCCTTGTAAGAGTAGAGCTGCTGGGTTTCATTAGCGGCAGCTCCGGTGAACCAGAGGGTACCGTCGCCAGTAAAGTCGAAGTAGTCAATGGATGGGAATTCAAAGACTGGCTTGACCGTTTCCCCGTCAAAAACTTCCAGGACGCAGTGGTCGACTTTGGTAGTGGTGAAGTAGAGCTTATCCTGGAACTCGCGGCTGGTGCGGACGTCGAGCAGGCAGAGGTCGGTGTCGACCACGTTGCCCCAGCAGTCGTCCCAAGCCGCGGCCAGACTAAGTCCGTGCTTATTTTTGTCATAAAGATAGAGCTGGGGATTCTCTTCCACGCCGTAGCGCTTCTGGTCAGTGGCGGCCAGGTAGAGCTGGTCTTTGAGGGTAAAAATGTCAAAAATCGCCCACTGGTCTTTTGGCAACAGCTCTTCAGTCTTTAAGGTGTCCAGGTCCATGGCAAAAAGGGCCGGCTTCAGGCTCTCGGAATGGGTGTAGGATTCCCCGGTGAAGTAAAGGGTTTGGCCACAGGCTTGGAAGAAGTCAAAGGCAAAGTACTTGTCATCTTTTAAGAGCTCAGTCAGCTGCTGGGTCTTTGGGTCAAAAATAAACAGGCGGTCGCGGAGCTTGGAGATGACGCCTTGGTTGTTGAAGTAGGCCGGGAACTCGTCCATCACGATGTAGTCCTTGGCGTCAGGATCCTTCTTTTTGGCAGCTTCATTCAGGTCAACCCGGCGGGTGAGCAGGAGGCGGCCGTCAGCCAAGACGTCGGCCACGCCGTAGTCCGCGTGATCCAAAGCAGCTGCGACCTGGGCTTCCCCGCCATCCAGGTGGAGCTGGTAGATGAAGGTCTTGTCCTTTTCCTTGGTCCGGTTGCCGGCAAAATAGATGGTGTTGTCGTCAGCAAAGACAAAATCGCTTTCCTCGCCAAAGGAGGTGAGGGGGTGGATCGCACCGTCCTTGTATTCATCGATGGTATAGCGGTATTTTTCCTTCTTTGCCGCGTCAGGCAGGGCCTTGACCCAGGCCAGGCTCTGCCCCTTGCACTGGAGCTTGCCTAAATTGCTGTAATGCAAAAAGTCTTCAATCTTGATTGCTTGCATCTTGCGTCCTCTTTTCTGTCAGTGATTTGCTTTAATTTTACTCTAATTTGCAGGTGGTTACAAAAACTTTACAAAAGCGGCTTTTTTGATGTATGCGCTATCAATTGATGCTATGCTTTTTTTGAAAATTGAAATGAAATTCCATTAGTTACAGAGAAAAAATGAAAGGAGCAGACAAATGTCAGAAGAAGATGCGGCAGACATCCCCTGCGTCAATGGCTCGCAGGCTGCAATCGAAGAAATTACCGGAAGCGCAAGCCTGATCCAAATCCGCTGCCGCTGACTAGGGAGTGTCTCAAGCCCTTCACCAAGGTTACCTTTACCATCACGACGGTTGGCGATGAAGCGGCTGATTTGATCAATGGCTTGAGCAAGGCCGCGGATGAATTCTACAAGCAATATGAAGCGAGATTTTTGGAGGACTTGGATCCAAAATACCCGCCAATATATGCCTGATTTAACGGTCAGTCATGAATTTTTTAATATTTCAGCCAGTACACGCTGGGATCTAGACATGATTGATGATGCTTATGAGTCAGGCAAAATTGAGTTTCCAATTCAAGCACGAATGATGCAAGAAGAAGTGTTAGCAACGAGTGGATATGCTCCAAAGGACTTAAGATTGTTAAACTTGCTAACAAGACGGGATGAAGGAGAATTTGGTCAAATCCATCCAATTTTAATCTTTTACCAGTATAATAAGGTGTGTGAGCATCTAATTAAGATGATTCAGACAATGCGGCCTGATTTACCGATCCATACCTTGAATTTAGAAACACTATCGATCAAGATCGATGGGAAATCAATCGCAAAAAGAAAGATTTTACCGATGAAGTTGCCAGTTCAACATACATGAAGAAACATCGTAAACAAAAGGTAAGGGGAAATTAATATGACATATAAACTGACCGAGACCCAAAAGCTTGATTTATATATTCGCTTGAACAATTTAAACAGTAAGATAAAGAGCCTATCGACTGACGAAGAGTGGGTTAATAATCGCAAGCAAATTGGCGAGGTACTCTACCAACTTAATTTAGTCGAAGATCCAACTGATATGAATGAAGTTGAAAAAGCGAATTTAGACTATATTAGAAAGCGGACGAAATCCGTTATTCAGAATAGACCAATGGCTGCATACTTCATCAATCAAAAGGCACTAGACGAATTAGGCAACTTAGTTGACGAAGAAGACGAAAACTATTACTCTGACTTTCATGACATGTTAATTAATGATATGGCCGAATATGCAACAATTGTAAGAAATTTCGATTTAAAGTTAGCTAAAGCCAAAGAAGCTAATGATATGAATTACTACCGAGAAGAATATGCCAGACTTGATAATGCTAGACGGCGCCAACATGATGCAGTAATTGCAAGTCTTGCGGCCGCAAATAGAATTAACAAGTCGGAAGGCATAGAGCCGGTATTAGATGTTGGCGATGGCAGATCAGTCCATGATGTGCATCGTACTGATGTTGGCAATGCAGTTATATCATGGCTGGCAGAAACCAACTATCAAGATGCCCAAGTGCAAAAATAGTTTGAGCAGGAACTTGATCAGCTAACAACATATCTCTGTATAAAGAGTCATATAGTTGTTCTTGACACTTTTCGTGACGTTGTCGAAGGATCTTGATAGCAATTGCATGATGAGACAAACAAAAAATGGTGAAGCTCGGCGTATTTGTTCGAGTTTCACCATTTTTATTTGCTTTGTAAGCGCCCAAGAGTGCGGTATCTATCGACCTCTGTTTAATAGTCATCTACTGCTTTTACAGTTGAACACGATATTAAGGCCGAACATCCAACGTACCGCTCGAGCTGTTATTTTACAGTGATGCGATTAACGAGCTTATGCTCGAAGTCGTAGACAGGTTCTTGAGCCATGATTAATCCGAAAGAACTGGGTCGCGTGTTCATGACATGTGGGCGGGGATGAAGGATTTTGCCCTGTACGACTTGGAGAACAAGCAGTACTATCCAGAAGGGGAGTTGGAGATCAGCCATGAAGACTGGGCCTTCTACCGGAAACTGTACGGCTTCATTCCGCTGACCTACAAGGTTCGCATGACGGTGGCCGGCGTTAAGGCCAGAGTTTGCAACGCAACAACTTGGGGCGTGACCTACAAGTGCCCTGACAATCCAGTAGCGACGCTGCTTTTTGACCAAGTGGAAGGTACTTTCACCAGCCAGAAAGGGGAAGTCCGCCACTTGTCAAACGGCCGCATGGCCTTGTCGATCCGCCAATGGCATCAGTATCCAAGCATCCTGCCTAGAGAATTGTACCTTGACGACCAACAAGAAGGCGAAAAGTTCGAAACTTTATAGAAAAAAGCCGCCGGCTGCTAATGCAGTCTGGCGGCTTTTTGACGTGTTCAAGATTAGGAATAGCATCGTAGTTGGGTACTTTTTCGGAAACTGCTGTCTGTTATTTTGCCTGATTCATTATGAAAAACGGACAATGGAGACTGGTTAAAAGGAAATGCTTTCACTTCAGTAGAGAAAAAGCTAAACTAGTAATTATAATGCAACACAATCATCATTAAGTGAGTTGTAAGCGCCCAATAGCGCGGTATCTATCGACCTCTGTTCAATAGTCATATACTGTTCTTAACAATTGAATACGGAGGAACACGATATTATGACTGAACATCCAATCGTACCGCTCGAGCTGCCAAAG
>NZ_VUMX01000045.1:0-7716 GCF_009695985.1 Lactobacillus porci | reverse complement strand
TCTTTTTAATCTGCTCCAGATTATTGCTTGCGAATTGACTTCGCTTATTTGTTTGGATTCAAGTAAACTTGAACCCGCACACTGCGAAACTTTGTTCAGTTTTCAAAGTACCAACCGTTGCTTGCCTCTCGGCGACGCAACGTTTTATATGTTAGCAAGATGATAAATCTTTGTCAACATCTTTTTTAAGATTTTGTTTCCTCAGGAAAGCGCTTCGGTTTTCCCTCGCGAACAAATAATACTTTACCTTTTTTTAATTGGTTCGTCAAATTTGCTTTTTTGTCCGGATTATCATGTGAACGCGGGGAAGCGTTGTTATTTTGGCAATCGTTTGATTTGGCTTTTTGGACTTAATTTAAGTCTGAATGACCTTTTTAAAGAAATTTTAGTTCGTTTTCAGCCCTTTTTTGCTTGAAAAAATTCGCGATTTTTTTGAAAAAAATATCAAAAAAATGAGCCAGAAAATAAATTCCTGACTCATTCGCAAGCTGCTTGCGTTAAATTACGGTACTTATTCTTAATCTGCTACTCTGCCTTTTTAAAACCGTGCTCCAGATAGCCGATCCGCCGGTCCAAAAGCTGATCCAGCTGGCCCAAGTCGACCTTCTCCCCGGCTTCATAGCTCTTGACCCCGGCAGAAATGACGCTGACATAGGTCATGAACAGTTCCTGGACCAGGTACTTTACGTCCGCCTCGGGGATTGCCAGCTTTTCGGCGGCCTGCTTGGTCTCTTCCGGACTGAGCAGCTCCTTGTCGGCTTGGCGATGCGCGTGCGGCATCTGCCGGCGGGACATCGCGTCCATCATCCGGTAAAAGAATTCCGCGTCCTTCCCATAGAAGATCTCCTTCAGCCACACCGGCAAAACGGTCCGGCTGGCTTGAAACAGGTCGTAGTCGGCTTTCCAGACTGCATCCTTTAACTGCTTCAGCAAGCGGAAGGCAATCCGGTGACACAAAAAGCCATATAGATCCGCTTTATCATCAAAATACTGGTAAAAGCTGCCGCGGGGAATCCCAGCCAGCTTGATGACCTGATTGATTGAGGCTTCCTCGTAGCTGGTGTGGTAAAACACTTCTTTAGCCGCGTCGATGACGCGCTTTCTTTTTTCCGCCGGCAGGTTGAAAAAAGTCTGCTTTGGCATGAGCTATTCCTTCCGCAGGGCGTCAACTGGATCCAGCTTGGAAGCATGGTTGGATGGCAGGATGCCGGCAATCATGCTGATAACCACGCTGACGACCACCCCGGTCAAAGCGTATTGCGGGGTCAAGGTTACGACGGCTGCCTTGAAGGCCGAAATGGTGTAATGGTTGATGGCCAGGCTGAGCAGCCAGGTCAAAAGCACCCCGACGATCCCAGAGCCCAGACCGATCAAGAAGGCTTCGCTGGAGAAGATCCGGCGGATGTCCTTGCGGCGGGCGCCCAGAGCCTTCATGACCCCGATTTCCTGGGTTCTTTCAACAACGGAAATGTTCAAGACGACCAGGATCATGATCGCGGAAACGACCAGGGAAACTGCAGCAATCGCCGTCAAGACGTAGGTCAAAACGGACAGGATGCTGTCAAACATCTGGGTCATCTGCTCCTGCATGGAGCCAGCAAAGCCCAGGTCCTTGGCCTTGGTCTTGATTGCTTCCGTGTACTTCTGCTCACTGGAAGTCAGGTAGACCACGTTTGGCTTCAAGGTCAGCCCGTTGTCCTTAAACAGCTGCTTCAGGTCGGAATATGGCAGCAGGATCGTGCTCATGCTGCCGCTATTGCCGGCTTGCTCATAGGTGCCTACGACCTTGACCTTCTTGTCGATCGTTTTCGTGCCCAGCTGCAGGTGGGCTTTGATGGTCTTGCCAATCATGTGCTTGCCCAGGGTCTCAGCCGTCCCGTTGTCGATCATGACCTCGTCCTTGCCAGCTTTTGGCAAGCGGCCATGCTTGATTTCCGACTTGGCGATGGCATCGTTGACCGTCTTCAAGTAGATCAAGGTCGCCCGCTTTTTCTTATAGCTGATCTGGTTGGTCCCCAGGGAAATGGCGGTATAGCCCTTCTGCAGCTTCTTGACGTGCTTGATCCGCTTCAGCTTGCGCAGGTCTTTGCTGCTAAAAGAATTCGTAGCACTGGTCCCGGACAGGGAGTTCATGTTCTCCTGCTGCTGCTTGGCCAGGGCGGCTGAATCGCCTTTTTGCACATCCTGCATCTTCTTTTGCTGCATCTTTTGCGATGAGGTCTTCTGAATTTCAGCCACCAGCGGGTTAGAGTAGGTGTTCATCTGTCCGCTGACATAAGAGGTAACCCCCTTGCCCAGGCTGAGCATCAGGATCACGGACATGATCCCGATCCCCATGCCCGTAGCCACCAGGGCGTTTCGCCCAAACTTGGCCTTCATGTTCTTGAAAGCCAGCTTGATGGCCTTCCACAGGCTCATGTTGTGGACCACGATATTCTCTCGGTCAATCTGCTGGTGCTCGATCGGCTTTTGCTCATGGTCGTCCACGATCTGCCCGCGGTCGATGCGCAGAACCCGGCTGCAGTGCGCGGCAACTTTTTCCGAGTGGGTGACCATCAAGACCAGCTTGCCTTCAACGGCAATGTCCCGGATCATGTCCAGGATGACATCGGTCGTTTCCGCGTCCAAGGCACCAGTTGGCTCATCGGCGATAATCACGTCTGGGTCGTTGACCAAAGCCCGGGCAATGGCTACCCGCTGCTTCTGCCCGCCGGAAAGCTGGTCCGGCTTCTTGTACATGTGCTCTTCCAGACCAACCTGCTTGAGCAGGTCCTTGGCCCGCTGACGGCGGAAATCTTCACCGACGTTGGACAGGGTCATGGCGATCGACACGTTGTCGATCAAGTCCAAGTGCGGGATCAGGTTGAAGTTTTGAAAAATAAAGCCAATGCTCTTCTTGTGGTAATTGACCATTTCCTTGGTCGAGAAGTCGCGCAGGTTCTTCCCCTCGTAGAGAATTTCCCCTTCAAAATCCGAGTCCAGGCCACCGATGGTGTTCATCAGGGTGGACTTGCCGGAACCGGATTCGCCGACAATGGCGACCATTTCCCCGGCATTGAATTTGGCGCTGACCCCGTGCAGGGCTTCAAACCGCCCCCCGCCGGGCATCTTGTAGAACTTCTTGACGTTCTTGAGTTCCAATACTGGCAAAGTTCTTACCTCCGTAATCAATGATATGACACCGTGTCATATGACATGCTGTCATATTACTCCTCTTCCTGGCCCTGGTCAATCATTCGCGAAAAAATTTAAACACTTGTAGGCAAATTGTCATTAAGTTGCGAAGTTGGAGACTTTTCCCACACTCTCAGCCACACAAAAAACCAAGGCCCGTTGGCCTTGGCTTGGAGAGATGTTAAAAAATATTATTGTTGATTTGTTTGACTTTAGCAGCTGACCCCGTTTTTGACTTGTTCGGCAGTCAGCGCGCTTGGCACGTAGCGGTTGATCTTCACCGCGCTGTCAATCAGGCCTGAGTCCCCTGACAGCGACAGCATCCCGTACTTGGCGCCGACGCTCAGGTTATCGTCCAAAAAGCCCATTTCTGCTTCCGCGGTGTACAAATCCAGCCCCAAGTCGTTGGCAAGCTTGATGTTGTAGCTTGGGTCCTTTTCATCAAGCAAGACGAATTGGAAGCTGGCACCGATCGTGCAAGTCCCGCCTTGGAGAGAATACTGGTTGGACCCGTCGTTGAGGGCCAGCAGGACGACCTTCCGGTCCCCCAGTTTGCTGGTCAAAGCCGCCGCTGCTTCCGGACTAAAAGTAATTTTTACAGTCATGGTCATGTCCTCCGTATTGAAAAATTCTGGATTTCCATCCGTTCATATCTTTAGTTTACTTACTTTTTGTCACAAAGACCTTGATCTAGATCAATTTTTAGCAAAAAAGTCGTCATGTTAGCCACGCCGGCGGTCATGATATAATTAACGCAACAAGAGAATGGAGGCATCACCATGGCAAAACACAAATGCAAACTCAACGATGATCTTGAAGCCTTAACCCGCGAGTACATGGAAAAGACCGACACCGACTTGGATACGGTCATCAACGCGGCATTGCGGGCCTACCTGCTCAAGAAGATGAAGAAGAGCGAAATCACCCGGGTTCTCAGCGAAAGCGACGCCACTGAAGGCCGGATCGATCAGTTCCTGAACGCCAGCTTCGACCAGTGGATCGATGGCTAAGAAACGCCGCCACGCTAAAAGGCAGTCTCCAATCTGGAGACTGCCTTTATTTTTTTACAAAAAAGCCTGATTCCACCAACATCGGAATCAGGCTCTCACAGTGCATGTCAAAGCAAACCACAGATAAGCGATATTTTGCTACCGAAGAAAAATATCAGCTAGAGCAATGACATAGTTAAAGTATATCCTCTTCTGGGTTCGGAGGCAAATCAGGATCTTATTTGCTGCGCAATCTGGCCAGAACCTGCTTGTTGGTCAGGCTGGTTGCCGGCACCTGCTTGCGCTCACGCCATCCCCGGGTGTAGTAGTAGTCATCCAGGTAGTAGCTTGGCGCCACGTACTTCTTGGCCATGAAAGGCCGCACGGCCTGGTCCATGGTCAGCCAGCCGTTCCAGCCCAAGTGGATGGTGTCTTCCATGAAGTACTTCTTGCCGCCGTCCTTGGTCAGGTCGATGATGTTGGTGAAGCCCTGGGAAGTCATTTGATACTTCATCTTGGCCGTGGCTTCCTCATACATCTTCTGCGACAGGCCCGTGTACTTGCGCCACTTAGCGTTGACTGGCGGAATGATGAACAGAACCTGGGTCCGGTCTTGGGCAAACTGGTCCAGCATCAGTTCAAAGTCAGAATATTCCGGCGACTCAATGTAGTCGAACTTCTTCTGGCTGCCCTTCAGCTTGCGCAGCAAGCGGGCATTCAGCCGGCGCTTGTAGAAGCTGTCCCGGATCCCAAAGCGGTTGGACTTGGTGTTCTGAGCCGCCTCTTTTTCCGAAGCTGCCTTCAAGCCTGCATAAGAGTAGGTCTTTGGCAGCTTGGCCCCCTGTTGCTTGATCTTTGGCAGGCGGTCGCGCAATTGCAGGGAAGTGAAAAAGGTGTCTTCATTAGCCAGCATCCGGCGCCGCCAGATCAGCAGCGCCCGCTGGGTCTTCGAGACTGGCAGGCCCGCGGCCACGCGCAGGGCGGCATTGTAGATCAAATGGCTGTCCTTGACGCTTGGCATCTGCAATAGGCGTCTAGCCGCGTAACGGTCTTCTTCGGTATCCTGGGCCTTCAGCAGGAAGTCAGCCGCGTGCAGCGGTGAATAATAGATCGTGAAGGCGGATGGATCTTGCCCTTCAGCGGTGAACCACTGAGGAGAAATGATCATGACGGCCTTCTTGGACGCGGCCCCTTGCATCCCCAAGTACTGCGACAGCGACTGGCTGCCTGGTCCCCCTAGCAGGAAGGGCATGTAGTCCCGCTTGTACTTGGTCGCCAGAACCGTTGGGTGCATGTTGTCAAAACGGGACAGCTCACTGGACCCATAAAAAGGCACGTAGCCCTGCTTATAGGCCTTCTGCCGCATGGTCTTGCCTTTAAAGACGGTCGCTGTCTGGGAAGCGGCGGCCTGGTAGAGACTGCCGGCAGAGAAGGTCCGCTCCCATGGAATGGACAGCAGGCCGACCGCCAGCAGGGCGGCACAGATGACTGGCCCGAAAATCAGCCAGAGTTGCTTACTATTCTTCATCTTGCAGCTGCTTTACCTGTTCAATCAGCTTGTTTGGCGTGTTCCAGTCGTCACGGTTGAATTCGGAAACGGGAACGGTAATGTCAAAAGTCTCTTGCAAGGTCAGCAGCATCTGCACCGTTGACATGGAGTCCATAATCCCGCTTTCGTAGAGTTCTTGGTCCATGTTGTCGGAGAAGTCTTCGCCAGTAGAATCTTTCAAAATTTCAACAATTTGTTCTTTGATATCCATAATATTCCTCTTTCTCTATTTTCTTTTTTGACTTATCGCTAACATTATACTTTAAAAAGTCTTCCCCTACTTGCCCAAAGGCACGTTGAACCACAAATTGTTCAAGAAGCCCGAGAAGATCAGGAAGCTGAGGCAGACCGCGTTGAAGGTCACGAAAATGGCCACGGCTTCCGTGAACCGAGTGTGCTTGACCAGCTTGTGCTTCTTCTTGAAGCGGAGCCAGATGTCGTTGATGATGATGGCCAGGGCGTGGTAGAGACCATAGACGATATAGTACCAGGTCAAGCCGTGCCAGACGGCCATCACCATGAAGTTGACCAGGTAGGCTACATGGGACAGGCGGATCCGGTTCTTGATCAAGCGCTTCTTCATCGCGAAGAAGGTAAAGCGCATGAAGATAAAGTCTCTGAACCAGAAGGACAAGGTCATGTGCCAGCGGTTCCAGAATTCCTTGATATTGTGAGCGGCAAAAGGCTTGTTGAAGTTCATCGGCGTGTGAATCCCCATGAAATAGGAGATGGACACAGCAAACAAGGAGTAGCCCGCAAAGTCAAAGAACAGGTACATGGAGTAGCAGTACATGACGCCCAGCAGCCACCAGGACAGGTGCAAGAAGTTCCCCTTCCCCATCGTGATGGCTTGAAGCTTCAGGTACGGCAGCAGCTGGCTGCCGAAGTACCAGCCCAACAGGAACTTGTACAAAAAACCCTGGAACAGGTATCTGACCGCGTAGCCCAGGTCCTTGATGTAGTCCTCCCGGCTCGGCGCCTTGTCAAAGTCCTTGGCAAAGCGGCGGTAGCGGTCGATTGGGCCGCTGGAGATGGTCGGGAAGAACAGCAGGAAGCGGACGTACATGACCGGATCGACTTTCTTGATCGTCCCGTCGCGCAATTCCATGACCACCTGAACCGTCTTGAAGGTCAGGTAGGAAATGCCCAAGAAACCCAGGTCAAGCCCCGGCTTGTGGGGGACGACCGGCCAGATTTTTACCGCGGCTACGGGCAGGATGGCCAGAATCACGGCCAGGCAGAAGACCCAGGTCTTGTTGCCCTTCCCTGTCTTTCGCCGGTAATGCTGGTAGGCAAAGGTCACCAGGAATTGGTAGACGATGTAGCAGATCAGGGTTACCCCTTGAACCCACTTGTCAGCGTCAAAGATCAGGAAGATGAAAGCCAAGGAAACGATGGCTTCATAAGTCTTGAACCGCTTGCCAAAATACAGGCCAATGATCAGCGGCAGCAGGGCCAGCAGCAGGTAGATAAAGTATTGCGGATTTTCGTAAGGCTGCAGATTGATCACGCTCTGTTAACCTCCTTGATGACCGCTTTGATGTCCACCTTACCGTTTTGGGAGATTGGCAGGGCATCTTGGTAGATGTAGCGCTGCGGAATCATGTACGGCATGACGTCCTTTTCCAGGCCCTCCCGGATCATCTTGGTCAAAGCGCCTTCGGTGTACTTGCGGGCCACGCCCGAGTTGAGCTCAATCACGGCCACCAGTTGCTTGATGGTGTGGTCCTTCTTGTAGATTGGCGCGGCCACGGCGTGGCGGACGATCGGCAGCTGACTCATGTAGAAGTTGATTTCTTCCAGCTCGATCCGGTAGCCGTTGAACTTGATCTGGAAGCCGATCCGCCCCTTGTAGAAGAGGACGTCCCCGTCAAAGTGTAAGCGCCCAATATCGCGGTATATTAAAATCCCATCCTAGCAATGCTAAGATGGGATTAATCAGTTTATGGGACTTCACTTACAGTGTAGCTGAACATTCTCAGCCCATGGTAAATAGGCTTCCAG
>NZ_VUMX01000044.1:0-8082 GCF_009695985.1 Lactobacillus porci | reverse complement strand
ATTTCTCGCCTTCCGAAGTACATGCAAGAGGCTATATCGCCATCACTAGCAGCTTAATTGAATATTTACTGGCTAAACTATTGAGTTTTCAAGGCTTCATAGTTTTTTTGATGTGGGAAGTTTAAGTTGATAATCTAAAGCGTCTCAAGCGCGCATTGCTACAAAAGATGTTCATCTAGCCTAAAATCTCCCTAGCAAGATATTTGCTAAGGAGATTTTTATGCGTAAAAAAGAAATTTTATTATATGATTATTTTGCCCAATGGATTGAAGTTTACAAAGAAGGTGCAGTTCGCGAACGAACACTTGATAAATACTGGCTTTCTTATCGTCATTTAAAAGAAATTGCACCAGAATTGAAACTGGTTGATACCACCAGGCTCAATTATCAGCAAATCTTAAACACTTTCGCTAAAACTCATGAAAGGGCGACAGTTATGGATTTTCATCATCAGTTAAAGGCGATGTTGCTAGATGCATACGACGAAGGCTATATCAAGCGAGATCCAACACGGAAAATTGTCGTAAAAGGAAAAGATCCCTCAGAGAAAAAAGCAAAGTACTTAAATGAATTTGAGCTGAAGCTACTGTTGCGTCATCTAGATTTATCTACTTTTCCAAATTTCGATTGGATGATCCTTCTGATCGCAAAGACGGGCTTGCGATTTAGCGAAGCTTTAGGCCTTACAAAAGAAGATATAGATATAGAGCAACAAGCAATTAATGTTGACAAAACGTGGGACTACAAGAGTTATAGAGGCGGTTTTAAGCCGACCAAGAATGCTTCATCTGTTAGAAAGGTTTCAATTGACTGGAAGCTAGCAATGCAGCTGAATCAAGTCGTACAAGATTTTCCAAACAACGAGCCAATATTTGCACAACATAGAGTTTTTAACTCAACAGTTAACAATTTGCTGAAGAGTCATTGTGAAGAGTTAAATATTCCAGTTATTTCAGTCCATGGTTTGCGGCATACACACGCATCCCTGCTGTTGTTTGCTGGAGTGTCTATCGCTAGTGTGGCTAAACGATTAGGCCATGCTGATATGACAACGACACAACAAACATACTTACACATCATTCAAGAGTTAGAAAATAAAGATAATACTAAAATAATGCAGCATCTGGCTACATTATAAGCAAAAGGATAGCGACGTTAAGTCACTATCCTTTTAAACTAAATGAACATTTTTTGAAGCAATGCTTTCTTCATACTTCTTAATAATTTTAATTTGCGATCATGTAAAGTGATGGTGCGATCCAACTCTGATAATACATTTCCAATTTTTTCTTGTTCAAGTACTTGTGGAATGTAGTATTTGATTTTTAAAAAATCAGATTCATGAATGCGCCATTGCCCATATACAACCCCTTGCCTAAATCGAATCATTTCATAAATAAACCGATGAGTTGTTGCTAATCCAGCAATAAAATCAGAATTCCCATTAACCATAAAAACGCTGTAAACTGGAGAAATGGTTGCATTTCCAAATTTATTTAATCCAATTGAACCGGTTTCTAAATTATTAGAGCTATAAATGAAATCATTAAGTTCTGTACGCTTATATTTCTTATCATCGCTTTTTACTAAGAAACTCCTGTCTTACTTGGCTTTTGGAACAACCCCCTTATGAGCTATAAATGAACAGAGTGGATAGTTTTCATCTGCAACTGTCTTTTGGTTGCGCTCTACAAACACATCCCCCAACTTACGTTGCTCCCATTAAATGATTAGCTTAACTTTGCTAGTCTTTGTAGAAGTGAAATCTGATATAATTTAAGAGGCAAGTTTTAAGGGCGGTGACTATCTGAATCCTGGAGGTGGTTCCATGGAGAATTATTGTAAAGGGAAGGTAGTCATGAGCGTATACGAAGCGCTGAGCTTGATGCTCACTTTTGGAATGTTCGTTATTGCTTTGTTGACTTATGTTGACAAGCACGGCAAGTAAAAAAGTCGTCCCTCTTAACTTTGCGCAGTTAGGGACGACTAATTTGTTCTGATACTGTCACCGCCTTTGAAGCGGGCCATCTGTGAGAGAGTCTTGCGCCAACAAGACTCTCTTTTCTTTTACTATTATAGCATATTTGGCTCAGATAAACATTTTTTGAAGTAAAGATTGTTTTATCATTTTCAGCAAATATAGTGCTCTATCATGTACATTAATGACTGAATCTAGTTTTGAGAGCAATTGACCAATTTTTTTCTGCTCATCTAAGGTGGGAAGTACTTCTTTTATCTCAGAAAATTTATCATAGTAGAAATATGATCGAACACTACCCTCTTGAAGACGATATATCCACCGGTCAAAATTGTTGCTTTTAATCCAATACCACATATACTTTGAATCAAATTCCTCACGTAGTGTAAACACTTCATATAGTGAACTGACGAGAATATCCTTATCGCCATTATAATATCCAATTGATCCAACGTTAATTCTTGCTGGATTATATGCAAATGAATTTGGCTTAACAATTATTGAATTTGTTTTATCCGAATTTAATGCATACCCACCATTTTCGAATTGCAGTTCTTGAGGAACGAATCCATTTGAATTAGATACAGAGAAGCTTTTTAATATTCGTCCTTGCTTATTTCGGATTTTATATTTTTTGGTTATCTCTCCAAATTTTGCTTGCTCCCATTCGTCACTAAAGCCTTCAAACCGAACAGCCGGATACCCGCTCTTGTCAGCAAACATCTTCTGCAATAAAGCGCTTTTAAGGCGCTCAAGTTGGCGTTTCTTTTCCTCATGTAAAGTGATAGTTTTGTCGAGCTTGGAAAAAATCTGAGCAATTTGGGACTGTTCTGATAAAGAAGGAATATTTACAACAAGATTCATAACTATTTTTGCTGATAAATTTCCTTGTCCCCCTTGAAGATATGTTCTAGTAATTTGTTCTTTTTCCTTTTGAAGCCATGTCATTAAGAAATAATTCTCATATCCATCAATCGGTTTAATAGCTAAAATTGCTTGATTAATTGCTCCATTGATCTTAGAAAGACTGACTTCGCCACTGGTAGCGCCATATAAGGCATAAAGAATATCTCCCTTAGAAACTAACTTGGCTGATGAATTATTAAGGCCAACTTTGCTAATTGTTAATTCAGTTGATTTAGATGCGATTTCTCCAGAGCGTATAAAAGGAATTTGGCCATCATAATATTCATGTACTCCTACTTTTGGCGTCCCACCAGAATAAGATCTGGAAGTTTTTGATAACTTTACTTGCTCCCAATCGTCAGTAAAGCCTTTAAACCGTAGTTTAGGAGCCTTTTTTTCGTCTTTCATTAGCGAATTTCCTCCTCAAAATCTTCAATGATACTCTGCAATCCTGCCATAATATCATCATCACTTGAAGTCAATTCCTTAAGCATCCCTACCAATTCTTTCTCGTTTTCATTGATCTGCTGATCAATATCTCGCAGCTCTTTAGCTACATCTCGCAAGTCAATTTCGGGTTCAGGTTCAAAAGTATCAACGTAACGAGGAATATTCAAGTTGAAGTCATTTTCTTTGATCTCGTCAAAGCTTGCCAGGTGAGCATACTTCTCGACATCATCAGGCCGTTCTTCGTAGGTCTTCAAGATCTTATCAATGTCTTCTTGCCGTAGTTTATTCTGAGTCTTAACCTTCTCGAAATCTTTAGATGCGTCAATAAACAGTACGCTCCGGTCTTGCTTGTCCTTTTTAAGAACGACAATAGTGGTCGGAATACCAGTTGAGTAGAACAAGTTTGCAGGAAGTCCGATTACTGCATCGATTGCGCCTTCTTCAAGTAACTTTTTTCGAATCTTGCCTTCAGCAGCGCCACGGAAAAGAATCCCGTGTGGCAAAACAATGGCCATCGCACCACTGTGCTTCAAGTGATAGAACCCGTGAAGCAAGAAAGCATAGTCCGCTTTAGATTTTGGTGGCAAAACGCCATACTTAGCAAAACGTGGATCATCCAGAAAGCCCTTGTCCGCACTCCACTTAAGTGAATATGGTGGGTTCATGACTACAGAGTCAAAGTTTGTTTCTTCTTCTGCAGGCCAGTCTTCATCAAGCGTGTCACCATTTCTCAGCTTTTGGTTAGCCAAATCAACATGGTGCAAGATCATGTTCATTCTCGCCAAATTGAAAGTTGACGTATTAATTTCCTGCCCATAGTAAGTGATTCTCGATGAGTTTGGAACGTACTTTCTAAAGTTCAACAGCAAAGAGCCTGACCCCATGGCTGGGTCGTATACAGTCATCCCCTTGGAGTAATCCTTGCCCACCAAAGTTAATCGTGCCAAAAGTTCAGAAACTTCTTGTGGAGTATAGAATTCACCGGCCTTCTTACCTGATTCTGAAGCAAATTGACTGATCAAGTATTCGTAGGCATCCCCCAAGGTATCACCAGGAGTCTTAACCAGTTCTAATTTGCCGATCGCCTTAATCACTCCGGCAATCGTGTCAGTTTGCTTCTGCAAGTTTTGTCCCAGCCGCTTTGAATACAAGTCATAGTCGTCAAACAAGCCTTCAAAACTGCTGCCTTGACTTTCCAGCTTGTTAAAGGCATCCCCTAACTGATTGAGTTGGAAACTGCCATCGTTGGCATTATCTAAGATCTTGGTGTATGTGTACTCCGGTTCGATCAAGTAGCCAAGCTCATCCTTGACTTCTTCCAAGAGGTCTTCTTCTTCAAGATTTTCCTCATAGATTTTCTGAGCTTCGTCTAAAGTAACGTCATCTTCACCTGCGTCTTCTGCCAACTTGTAAAGCTGTTGGTCTGAAAGATACTTATAGAAAACAGTCCCCAAAAGATAGTTCTTATACTCATTGGCGTCCATCTTTGAACGCAAGACGTCTGCAGCCGCAAATAAGCCACTCTGCAAGCTAACTGTTGAATTTTCTTCTGCCATATTCTTTTTCCTTCTATGCTTCTCTGTTAATCAACGGGCCAATCTTATCGACATAGTATTGCTTGGCCTGTTCCCGCACTTCACTCTTCCAGCGGTACGGCTTATTTAAATCTGAATCCGGATTGTCATTTAAGTAGTCGACAAAACGTTCCTTGTCCAAAAGGTCGTTCATCCCCTTTTGCTTGTTTCCCTTCAGATTAGGATCGTAGTTTGCCATCACGTAGCGGAATTGGTCGTAATCAACCTTGTACTTATCAGCAAACTCACGCATGATTGATTGTAATTCTTGGTCAATCAGGGACTCCAGCAATTCATCGACTTGCTTACCAGCGTATTCAGCTGGATTCTGCAAAATCTGTTGCCAAAGCTTACGCATGATTTCTGCCAAAAGTTCGTTTGTCTTCGCCAGTTCATCAATGTAACCATCGATTTCCTTGATAGTTTCTGGCGAGATTTCATTGCCACTGGCTTTTTCTTGATCGTCAGAACTTTCTGGCAAGAAAGCCTGAATCAAATTCATGATATAGCGCTCATCGATTTCCTTCTGTCCGAAAGATTCAAGTTCGTATTCATCATCGATGTCGTCATTCTGATCGGGATCATCATCCGTCTCTTTCCGAAGCTCATCCAGGATGTCCTCGTAAACTCCGCGCATCGCTTCCCAATCGTCCGGTGTTATATCGCTAACACCTAATTGCATCAAACCTTCTTCAGTATCAAGCTCATCATAGGTCTTGATTGCAGCTAAAGCCTTGTCAAATTCTTGGAAAGCCTTAACAAATTTTTTCTTATCTTGCTTGGGAGCATCATAAATTGAAGGTCCGTCTGCATCGAAGCTATACATGTCAATTTTTGAACGGGCTGATACGTAATTTTGCTTTGATTCTTCCCAGCTTGGGGCGACCGCGTACTTTTCACCTCCATTAGAATACAAGACGATTGCTTCATCAATTTTTTGACTAAAGGTCTTCGGATATTGGTAGGTTACAATTTGCCCCCAAGTCTTATCCTTGTCAAAAATCCGGTTTGTTCTTGAAAAAGCCTGAATCATATCCTGCGGGCTCATTGGCGGCCGGTCAATGTACAAAGTCGACAAACTTGGTGAGTCAAAGCCAGTCAATAAACGGTTAACGACTATAACTAAGTCTAAACGTTGGCTGTCAGCCTGATATTGAGCTTTCTTGCGAGCCAGCCGGGCATTGACGTTTTGGTTGTACTGATCCAGCTCAGACATTGAGAAGTTTGTGCCATAAACAGCGTTGTAGTCAGCAAGCGATTGCTTCATCTCATTTTGCACTGATTCTGAATCGTCTTCGTTTTCACTAACTGAGTAAGTAATAGCGATCTTTGGGAAGTCTGGTGCCACTTTCTTGATTCGCTCCGGAATCTTGAATTCCTCGTCTTCCCCATCGATGATTTTTTTGAAGATATGGTAGTACTTCTGGGCTTGCTCAATTGACGAAGTCGTCAAAATAGCTGAGTATTTCTTGCCAGAAATAAGTCCCTGCTTGCGGTATGCCGCCTTAATTACTGCTGTCGCAACTGAATGCATATGGGCCTTGGACCGGTAAATCTGGTCCATTTTCTTGGTGTCTTCTTCGTTACCTGTTTCATTGCTGCCACCTTGATTGTCAATTGAGAAGCCTAAGACCATCTTGTCTCTGATTGCATCCCCGATCGTATACTTGTGCAGAACCGGTCCATATAATTCTTCAGTCGTCCGCGCATCTTGCCCATTCTTAGCCCGGGCATTCTCGTTAAAAATCGGAGTGCCAGTAAAGCCGTACCACAGCGGCTTGCGGTTAAAGAATTTATCAATCTCCCGCTTTTGGCTAGGCGTAATCGTTCTGTGACATTCATCGACGATGAAGGCTAGCCGCATATTCTTTAAATTCTCATACCGTTTAGGCAACTGATCCAATTCATCAATCCGCTTAAACATGTTTTGCATCTTCTGGCGGGTAGTAACTACTACAGTTCGGTCACCATCAGTCAACTGGTCAGCTAGGTCATAACTATTATTTGTTTCGTTTACGCTAATGGTGTCGTTGTTTGCGTAAATCTTAAATGCTGTCGTGGTCTGTGTGTCCAGATCTTTACGGTCAATCAAGAAGATAGACTTATCAATTGACGGAATTTGCAACAAGTTGCGGGCAACCTTATACGAAGTCAAAGTCTTGCCTGATCCGGTCGTATGCCAAATATAGCCAGATCTGCTCTCTCTTGAGGCTTTAAAAATTGCTTGAATCGCATGTATCTGGTAAGGACGAAGCAAGATGACGCTCTTGTTTTCGCTGTCCAACACCACGTAGTCAGCGATCATATGGTGAGCAGCGGGAATTGACAAAACCTCTTCTGCAAAGCTCAGATAATCATCTACCCGCTTATTGTTCTCATCAACCCAAGCAGTCAAAAACTTAGCATTCAAGTTTTGCCCAGCAGATATATATCTTGTTTGCTTACCATTAGTTACTACAAACATTTCAACAAAGCTGTAAATGTCAGTAAATTGCCCTTCATCGATATACTTTTGAATTTGATTAAAGGCCTTCTTGTAAGGTACCCCTGGTGCTTTGAGCTCAATGTGTATTACCGGCAGACCATTGATCAAGAGACTCACGTCAAATCGGCGGTCTCGATCAAGCGCGGTCTTTTTTTGAAGCTGAACCTGGTGAACAACCTCATATACAGAGTTCCCTCCAGCAATATTAGTATTGTCTAAAATCAACAAGTCGGCGTCTGGAAGCGAAGAATCTTCTCTCCTCAAGTGGTAGCGAACCTGCCGGTTGGCGCCAACCATAAATTCTGTTGCCCGATAGAAAGTCGGTTTAACAATTGCCGTTCTTACAGTCATTTTTTCGTTAGGAGTCAGTGGGTGGTCGTTTAACTGATCCTTGTTGTTTGATTCCAAGATACAGAAAAAGTTGTCCCACAGCTGATCTACAGTCCGTAAATCATCACGGAACTTCCACTGATGAACACCCTGTGTCAACTGGACAATGAGGCTATCTTCCAGTTGTGATTCTAAAGTCATAGCTTTCCTCTCCCCTAAACAGCAACTCACTGTAAGCGCCCAATATCGCGGTATATTAAAATCCCATCCTAGCAATGCTAAGATGGGATTAATCAGTTTATGGGACTTCACTTACAGTGTAGCTGAACATTCTCAGCCCATGGTAAATAGGCTTCCAG
>NZ_VUMX01000043.1:0-10169 GCF_009695985.1 Lactobacillus porci | reverse complement strand
TGAGATTTCCCATTTCTTCAAGAAAGTAAGACACCTCAGAGACGATGAGGTAGATAGGCCGGGAGTGGAAGAGCCGCGAGGCTTGGAGCGGACCGGTACTAATCAGTCGAGGACTTGACCAAAGCGAGGCAATCCGGTTTTTGCTTGGATGAAGGTATTCAGTTTTGAGCGTGCAAGCTCAAAGAAAAGAGTGCGGTGGCAGTGGCAAGAAGGATACACCTGTTCCCATGCCGAACACAGAAGTTAAGCTTCTTCGCGCCGAAAGTAGTTGGTGGGAAACTGCCTGCGAGGATAGGGCGCTGCCGCGCGAAGCAAGAGTCAGACGGAAGTCTGGCTCTTTTTGTTTTGTATAAGACTTTCCAAGCGTAGACTAATTTTCAACCGGTACCACGCGTATCAGCTATATTTCCGCGTAGGCCCTGGAGAAACGGCATAAGGGCAATTTTGCTTGATCGGCCTGGGGGACGTGTTATAAGCTCTTTTTAAAGCGTCAGGGCTGGTTTTTGATACATAAGTCAGCCTATCTTCGATTTGGACAAGGGATTGATTTTTCTGGCAATTTTGGCTTGTTTTTTTAGCGCTTTGCCAGAATAATTGTTATAGTTGTTAATAGTTGCAAAGACAAATTTTTCAAGCTTCTAAGCAGGAGATGAAACTGAATGAGAGAGACCCCGAAATACGTGCTGATTGCCAACCAGCTTAGGCAGGAAATCGCTGAGGGCAAGTACGCTCCTGGCGACCAGCTGCCCCAGGAAATGGCGATTGCCAACAATTTCAACGTTAGCCGGATCACGGTTCGCAATGCCCTGCAGCAGCTGGAAAACGATGGACTGATCTACCGGGTTCAGGGGGCTGGCACCTTTGTCAAAGAGACGGAAAGCAACAATCCTGGTCAGCAGGACTATGATAATTTTGAAGTCATTGACTTTGCCCGTGACCAGGTCAAGCTGCTGGACTTCCGTGTGGCCAAGCCGACTAAGGACTTGCAGGATGGCTTGGAGCTGACCCAGTTTGACTTATGCTACCAGATCAAGCGGGCCATTTACTATTGCGACCACCTGATCGGGCTTCAGAAGCTGGCCCTGCCGGTTAAAGTGGTCCAAGGGCTGGGCATGAATGTCCTGCAGCAGTCGATCTATCCTTTCCTGGAGAATGATTTGGACCTCAACATCAGTTCAGCGGAAAGAGAATATACAATCGTTGATGCCAACGAAGAACTGGCCAAAGATTTGTCCTGTCCAGCCGATGAAAAGCTGCTGATGGTTGAACAGAAGTCATATTTGACAAGTCAGCAGATTTTCGAGTACGCCCAGACTTACTTTAAGACGGCTGGGTTCAGCATTAAGCGGATTTTACGCTATAAATAGGCCGGCAGGTGGCTCACAAGACAAATGCTCTAAAAGTGAATAAGCGCAAGCAACCCTTGAAGGATCAGCCTTCAAGGGCTTTTTGTTCTGCTGAGCAAAATATTTGTAATAACAAATTTAGAAAGGTATTGACAATATGAAAGGGCTTGCTAGAATATAGAGTGTAAACGTTATCAGGAATTGAATTTGTTAATACAAATGTTTTGTTAGGAGGAATTAGTATTATGACTAAGAAGATTGCACTTTTCTGCAGCGGTGGTTTTTCAACCAGTTTGGTAGCGAAGAAGATGCAGGACGTCTACACGGCTGAAGGCGATGACGTCAAGGTTGAGGCCTACGACCTGGGGATGGCCGACGAACTTGGCGATGACGTTGATGCAATCGTTCTGGCACCACAAGTTGCCTGGGATGAAGACTCAATCAAGAAGGAACACCCGAACACCAAGGTTGTTGCCTTGACCATGCAGCAATTTGGCTCAATGGATGGTGCAACGGTGGTTAAGGCTTTGAAAGAGGAAGGAATCTAACGATGACTGGCTTACAAAAATTCCAGGCCAATTTTACCAAAGTCGCTGGTAAAATCGCGGCCAATAAATTTCTGCTGACCCTGCGGGACTCCTTCATCATTGTGGCGTCCACATCCATGATCGCTGGTTTCGCGATCATGCTGCAAAACGTCTTTATTGATCCAATCAATGGCTTGATCTTTGGCAAGCAAGGCTTGCAATTGGGCCGCATGATTGCTGGCTCTTGGTCAGCCTGGCAGGTCAATGGCTTCTGCAAGGCCTTGCAGAACTTCGCCAATTTGATCGGCTTGGTCTCCAATGGTTCTTTGAACGTCTTCGCGCTGCTCTTGGTGGTGATTTTCGCCAACACCTTCTCAAGAAAGTACTACCCGAAGTCCAAGGAACACATGACGGACGTCCTGTACGCTTTAGGGGCCTTCTTCATCTGCCTGCCATGGAACTTCTCTTACACGCCAACTGGCTCAAAGAAGGCAATTGACGTTCTGAACTACATCGATACCTCTTACCTGGGGACCAAGGGCGTCTTCGCGGCCTTGCTGATCTCCGCTTCAGCGGTTTGGATCTACAACAAGATGCTGTCCAAGAACATCACCATCAAGATGCCTGACTCAGTGCCGCCTGCAGTTGCCCGCTCCTTTGAATCATTGATTCCAGGGACCGTGACGATGGGCGTCTACATTATCCTGACTGGGCTGTCAACGACGCTGGCTGGTCAAACCATGCCAGAACTGCTGCTGACCCTTCTACAAAAGCCGGCCATGGCGATCTCCTCAACCGGTGCCTTTGCCTTCGTTTCTCAGACTACCTGGAGCCTGCTGCAATGGTTCGGGATTCACCCAACTTCCATCTGGGGCCCAATCTTTGGCTTGACCTGGAACATCAACGACACGCAGAACATGCTGGGGCAAGCGCACCACATCTACTCAACCCTGTTCATGAACTTCGCAACGATCGCTGCCGGCTCATGCTCAGTCGCACCAGTATTGGCCATTAAGCTCTTCTCCAAGAGAATCGCGGCCAAGAAGATCTCCAACATCGCCTTGATGCCAGCGATCTTCAACATTTCTGAACCAATCACCTTTGGTCTGCCAATCATCATGAACCCAATCTACTTCGTGCCATGGCTGCTTTGCCAACCAGTAGCCTTCTATATTGGGATCTTCTTCACTAAGATCGGTTTTATCGGGCCAATCGTCAACAACGTGCCATGGACGGTGCCAACCTTGCTCTCCGGCCTGCTTTACACGGGCAGCATCAAGGGCTTGATCGTCCAAGCAATCATCCTCTTCGTATGTACGGCTCTCTACGTGCCATTCGTGCGCATGGACAACCGGCTGAACCCAGATGATCCAATGGACAAAATGTCCAAGGCCGTTGCTGAATAACTAGTTTAAGGATTAAAAAGGAAAATCAATCATGGATGAAAAACAACTTGCCAAGGCAATGCAGCTGATTTCTTTTGCCGGCGACTCCAAGTCGGCTTCAATTCGGGCAATGAAAGCCGCTGAGGATGGCGACTTTGCTGAAGCTGAAAAGCTGCTCAAGCAGGCCCATGATTCCCTCCACCAGGCCCACAACATTCAAACGGCCTGGATGTCAGCGGAAATGGGCGGCGAGGAAGTCGAAAAGTCGCTGCTGCTGATTCACTCACAGGATCACTTTATGGCCGCGGATATTATGATGACGGTTGCTGAAAAGCAGCTGAATCTGCAAAAAGAAATCCAGTCTTTGCGGGAAAAATTGCAATAGGTGAAGAATCATGGCTAGAAAACTTTTAGCGGATATTTTTCAAGACGGCATGGTTCTGCCGATTCATAAGGATTTTCGTCTGGGCGGGCAAGCCGCCAGTGGGGCGGCCGTAACGGTCAGTTTCCTAGGTGAGGCCTATCAGGTCCAGGCGGATGAGCAAGGCCACTGGCAGGTGACCCTGCCAGCCTACGACCAGCAGGAACTGGACGAACTGACGGTGACCAGCGGCGGAAAGACCCAATGCCTGCGCGGCCTGCATTTTGGCCGGGTTCTGCTCCTGAGCGGCCAGTCGAACATTGAGTATCGCCTGAAGGACGACGCGGAATTTGCTCATGTCAAAGCCGACCTGGCGGCGGGCCACCACCCGAATTTGTACTATTACAACTGCCCGCAGATCGACTACCGCGACCCGGAAACCGGGACGGTCAAGCCAGCCGCGGCTGAAGAAAAGTGGCAGGAAGTAAATGCTGAAACGGCCGGCGAAATGTCGGCCATCGGCTTTTACTGCTTAGCTAAATTGCAAAAGCTTGACCCAAGCCAGATTTACGCGGCAGTAGACTGCTTCAAGGGCGGCACGTCAGCCTCAAATTGGCTGCCGGTCGACCTTTTGAAAGATGATCCAGAATTGCAGGCCGCCTTTGTTGATCCGTATGAAGCTGCCATTAAAGGCAAAAGCTGGGCGGATTTTGACCGGGAAACCGCCAAGTGGCAGGCCGCGGTTGACCAGCACAATGCCGACCTCAAACAGTATTTGGACCAGCACCCAGAGAGCAGCTTGAGCCAGGCCAAGAATATCGTTGGCCACACGCCTTGGCCGCCGCCAATGCGGCCAGACAGCTACCTGCGCCCAGGCGCTCTTTACGAGACGATGGTCAGCCAGATCCAGGACATTACCGTAACCGACTGGATCTGGTATCAAGGAGAAAACGACACCGACCGACCAAGATACTACTCAAAACTTCTCAATTTACTGCTTAAAACCTGGCGTCGTTTGCTCGCTGACCCGTCTTTGCCAGTTAAGCTGATTCAGCTGCCTGGCTACGCGGACAATCCAGAAAACAGCGTGGCGCTGATCCGGCAGACTCAGCTGGAAACGGCGCGAAAAGATCCTTACGTTGACCTGGTTTCCATTGCCGACCTGGGGGAGGCGCACAACATTCACCCAACCCATAAAAGGTCGGCTGGCGAGCGCCTGGGTATCTGCATGTCCGGGGAATCATACCCGGCAACTCCGCAAGTGACAGCCTTCAAGCAAGAGGGAGACCAGATCAGCTTCAAAGTGACCAACAGCTTTAAGCTGGAAGTTACCGGCGAAGTCAGAGTCAGCTTCCAAGTTGAAAAGCAGACTTGGCTGCCAGATCAACCGGTCAAGCTGCAACTTAAGGGACAAACGGTCAGTTTGCCTTGTCCAGATAAGGCAACTGGTCTGCGCTACGGCTATGCCAATTATCCGGACTTAGCCATCTACAATGAACTCGGTGCCCCTCTGGCACCTTTTGAAAAGATTTTTTCTAAAAATGACAAGGTGAACGAACAATGAATTTAGCAGCAATCGACATTGGCGGCAGCAGCATCAAGTTCGCGACCTGGGAAGACGGGCGCCTGCAGAAGGTGCATGCCCTGCCAACCCCGGATAATCTGGCGGACTTTTACCAGCTGCTGGACGGCGAAGTGGCCAAGATCAAGGCTGAAAGCCAGGTGAGCGGGGTAGCCATCTCTTCACCAGGCGCCGTGAACAAGCGAAGCGGCGTGATTGAAGGAGCAAGTGCCCTGCCTTACATTCACAATTTCCCAATCGTGCCGAAGCTGGAAGAGCTTTTCGGATTGCCGGTCAGCATCGAAAACGACGCCAACTGCGCCGCTTTGGCCGAACTGGCCGCTGGTGCCGGCAAAAACAATTCCTCCTTGGCCTTCCTGGTCATCGGCACTGGCGTTGGCGGAGCCATCATCTTCAACCGGCAGATTTGGCATGGAGCCCACCTCTATGGGGGTGAGTTTGGCTACCAAACCACGGCCCAAGCGGGCATGACCTTGAGCCAAGCGGCTTCGCCGGTGCAAATGGCGGAGCGCTACAGCCGGGAAAGCGGCCATGAGGCTTCCGGCAAGGAAGTCTATGACCTGGCCAAAGAAGGCGACCAGCTGGCGCTTAAGGAAAGAAACCGATCAATCAAGGCCTTGGCTGAGGCGATCTACAACCTGCAGCATGGCTTTGATCCAGAAAAGATCATCATTGGCGGAGCAATTTCCAACAATCCTGACCTGCTGACCCTTTTGAATGAAGAAATCAGCCGGATTCGCCAAGAAGTTGGCATTGCTACCGTCAAGCCGGAATTAGCCGTATGCGAGTACCGCGGGGAAGCCAACCTGCGGGGATGCGTCTATGATTTTGAACAAGAACATGGAGAGAAATAATGCTGAAGTTTCCAGATAATTTTGCCTGGGGGGCTGCCTGCTCAGGCCCGCAGACCGAAGGCCGCTTTAACAAGTGCCACCGCAACGTCTTTGACTACTGGTACGACACTGACCCGCAAGCCTTTTATGGTGGGGTCGGGCCAGATACGGCGTCAAACTTTTACAATGATTACCAGAAAGACCTGCCTTTGATGAAAGAGGCCGGGATCAAGCACCTGCGGACCTCAATCCAGTGGTCCCGCTTGATTGCCGACTTTGAAACCGGTGAGGTTGATCCAGACGGGGCCAAGTTTTACAGCGACTTGATCGATTGCATGCTGGCCAACGGGATCGAACCTTACATGAATCTCTGCCACTTCGACATGCCATATGAATTGCAAAAGAAGTATGGCGGCTGGGAAGACAAGCATGTCGGTGACCTCTTTGCCAACTTTGCCGACAAGTGTTTTGAGCTTTACGGCGACCGGGTCAAGCACTGGTTCACCTTCAATGAGCCCAAGGTGATTATCGACGGGGCTTACTTGTACAAGTTCCACTACCCACTTAAGGTCGATGGCCCATTGGCAGTCCAGGTGACCTACAACATCAACCTGGCTTCTGCCAAAGCCATTCAGAAGTTCCGCTCCCGCTTCAATGACGATGACCACACGGTTGGGATCATTTTGAACCTTACGCCGGCTTACCCAAGATCAAATGAGCCGGCTGACCTGGAAGCTGCCGAATTTGCTAACCTGTGGTGCGTTGACCTGTGGCTGCAGGCAGCCATCAAGGGGACTTTCCCAGAAAGAATCGTCGAAATTCTGACTGATGATGGCGTCTTGTGGGATGCCAGCCAGGAAGAGCTGGACTTGATCAAGGCCAACACGATCGACCTGCTGGGCGTCAACTACTACCAGCCGATGCGGGTTCAAGCCCCAGCAATTTCACCGAAGAGCTTGCAGGATTGGATGCCGGATATTCACTTTGACAACTACGAGATGCCGGGCCGGGTCATGAATGTCGACAAGGGCTGGGAAATCTACCCCAAGGCCTTGTACGACATTGCCATTAATCTCCGTGACAACTACGGCAACTTCCCGTGGTTTGTCTCTGAAAACGGCATGGGCGTATCCAGAGAGGAACGCTTCCTGGACGACAAGGGCGAAGTACAAGACGACTACCGGATCAACTTTATCCGCGACCACCTGAAATGGCTGCACAAGGGGATCAGTGAAGGGGCCAACTGCAAGGGCTACTTCCTGTGGACGGCAATTGACAACTGGTCCTGGATGAACGCTTACCGGAACCGCTACGGGCTGATCCGCGACGACATTCACACCCAGAAGAAGACCTTGAAGAAGTCAGCCTACTGGTACCGGAAGCTGAGCGACAGCAATGAGCTGGACGCGGATTGATTTTTGTTGATTTTTGCAAGATCTTTCGCTGATTTTTCCCAATCCGACCGCAAAATAGCTTATGATGTTAGTGGAGTAAATTAAGCAAGCGGAAACACAATCGAAGGTGCAAAGGAGACTAAATGCAAATGGCAGAACCATTATTTTTGGAGCCAGTTTTTCATGAAAAAATCTGGGGCGGCACTGGCCTGCGCGACGAGTTTGGCTATGACATTCCCAGCGACCATACCGGTGAAGCTTGGGCGATTTCAGCCCACCCGCACGGCCCGGCAAGCATCAAGAACGGCCCTTACCAGGGCATGAAGCTGAATGAATTGTGGGACCAGCACCGGGAGCTTTTCGGCAACGCCAAGGGCGATGTCTTCCCGCTTTTGACCAAGATTTTGGACGCCAACCAAGACTTGTCCGTCCAAGTGCACCCGGACAATGAATATGCCCGGATTCACGAGGGAGAATTGGGCAAGACTGAATCATGGTACGTCATCAAGGCCAAGCCTGGCGCCAAGCTCTACTACGGCCACAATGCCCAGACGCGGGAAGAATTCGCGGACATGATCCACCACAAGGAGTGGAAGAAGCTCCTGCGGACGGTGCCAGTTCACGAAGGCGACTTCTTCTACGTGCCGCACGGCATGGTGCACGCGGTTGGGGCTGGGATCATGGTTTTGGAAACCCAGCAGTCCAGCGACACGACCTACCGGATGTACGACTTTGACCGGGTTGACAAGAAGACCGGCAAGCTGCGCCAGCTCCACCTGCAGCAATCCATCGATACCGTTGAAGTGCCGTTCAAGATGCCTAAGCTCAACCATAAGGAATGGGACGTTGGCGGCGTGCACGTCACCCAATTCGTGATGGCGGAATACTTTGGCGTCTTCAAGCTCGACGTTGCCGGGCGCGGGGACTTTACGATCGATGACGGCAAGTACCGTCTTTTATCAGTGATTGACGGTGAATGCAAGCTGAAAATTGGTGATCAAGTTTATGATATTAAGAAAGGCGATCACCTGATTCTGCCAACCACGATTTCCCGCTATACTTTAGAAGGCAAGGCGCTCATCATCGGCTCTAAGCCTGGCGATGAATCTTAGTTTTATTTTGTATTAAATAGGTATAGGTGAAATTATGACTAACACATTTGTAGGCAGCGTTGAAGCTGGCGGTACCAAGTTCGTTTTGGCGGTAGCTGATGAAAACAACCAGATCGTGGCTGAAGGCCGGATCCCAACCACGACCCCTGAAGAAACCCTGCAAAAGAGCGTGGAATTCTTCAAGGAGCACCCAGTAGCCGCCTTGGGCGTCGCTTCATTTGGTCCGGTAGACATCAACCCGAATTCAAAAACCAATGGCTACATCTTGAAGACCCCAAAGCCAGACTGGTCCATGACCGACCTGAAGGGGACCTTTGAGCGCGAGCTCGGCGTGCCGGTTTTCCTGACGTCAGACGTTAACGGCTCCTGCTACGGGGAATACGTGGCCCGCGGCAGAAACAATGACCAGACCTACCTGTACATCACCATCGGGACTGGCATTGGCGGTGGCATTATCCAAAATGGCCACTTCATTGGCTACAACAACCACCCGGAAATGGGCCACATGCCGGTCGTCCGCTACCCAGGCGACGACTATGAAGGCCACTGCCCATTCCATGGCGCCTGCGTTGAAGGGATGGCGGCCGGCCCAAGCCTGGAAGGGCGGACTGGCATCAAGGGCGAAAAACTGGCCCGCGACAACAAGGTCTTTACCTACATCCAATACTACGTGGCCCAATGCCTGTTCAACGCCTACCTGACCACCCGGCCAGACGTGATGATCGTTGGCGGCTCAGTCTTAAACGAAGACGACCTCAAGGGGGTCCGCGCATTCTTCGCCAAGCTCAACAACGACTACGTTGCAACGCCTGACCTGGATGAACTGATCGTACGGCCAGCCGTAGCCAACAATGGCTCAGCAACCCTGGGCGACTTTGAATTGGCAAAGAGCCTGCTGAAATAGGCAGTTAAGCCAGAAGCAAATCCAACAAGAAAACCGTTGATCGCGTGATCAACGGTTTTCTTTTGCTTTGGAAAAATCAGCTTTTATTACGTTGAGGGCGAGAAAACTTGGCATTTCAATGCCGAGTTGAATCGCCCTCTTTTTTTTGCTTTAACACGTGAACGTTAGTTCGGTATGCGATATAATATAAATAGCTAAAGAACTGAAATCGCTGGAAGAAGGTGCAACTCATATAGTTAAATACGAATTCAGGAATGATGAGCCAGATATCATCCATGGACGAGGCTACGCATACAACCTCAATTACCACATCGTCTGGTGTACCAAGTATCGCAACCAAGCATTGGCTAATCCGATTATTGTCGATTCACTCAAGGACAAGATCCTGCAGATCTGCCGTGAGAATGAGTATACGGTCAAGGCCCTGGAAATAATGCCAACTCACGTGCATATTCTGCTGTCTGCCAAACCCAAAGAGAGCGTGACAAATATCGTCAAGAAGCTCAAAGGCATTACGGCCAAGTGGCTTTTTGAAAAGTACCCGGAAACGATGAAGGAATACTTCTGGGGTGGTCACGTCTGGTCACTGAGCTATTACGCAGGAAGCATTGGAGTGACAACCGAAGCTGTCGTCAAGAAATACATTGAGACGCAATGGAATAGACCGTTTCACTAAACGCTAGAAAGGAGGAAGCGACATGGCAATACGCAAGCGCAAGTCAGAT
>NZ_VUMX01000042.1:0-11034 GCF_009695985.1 Lactobacillus porci | reverse complement strand
GACTTAACCGCCGCTAGCTTCGCCTCAAAACTTATTGAACTTTTTCTGCCCATAATAAAAGTCCTACCTCCGTATCCAGTGCAAATTTTAAATATTTGAACTGTCTACTTAAGTAGGACTATATCAATGAGCTCGATGCTTTTTTACTATCTAGTTTAATTAAACGTTCAAGATCAAGAAGTAGATGATGAAGATCACGCATAAGATCCACATCATTGGTGAAACTTCCTTACCGCGCTTAGCAGCAGCCATGGTGATTGGGTAAGTGATCAAGCCCAAAGCCATCCCGTCAGCGATAGAGTAGGTCAAAGGCATGCCAACCATGATCAGGAAGGCAGGAACGGCGATTTCTAGCTTGTTCCAGGAAATCTTGGCCAGGTTGGATGCCATCAGCACGCCAACGATGATCAGGGCTGGAGCAGTTACGGTCGTGGTTACCACGCTCAAAAGCGGGCTAAAGAACATTGAGAGCAGGAAGAAGATCCCAACCCAAACAGCAGTCAAACCTGACCGGCCGCCGGCAGCGATGCCGGATGAAGATTCAACATAGGCGCCGACTGGTGAAGTACCAAGCACGGAACCAACCATCATGGCCGTTGAGTCAGCAGTCATGGCCTTGCCGATTCTAGGCATCTTGCCGTCCTTGTCAACCAAACCGGCTTGGTGAGCCAGACCAATCAAGGTCCCGGTAGTGTCAAAGAAGGCTACCAGCAGGAAGGTCAAGACAACGGTCCACATCTGAACGGTGTTGATGTCGCCCAAGTGGAACAAGGCTTGGCCGAAAGTTGGCTTCAGGCTTGGAGCCAGAGAAATGATGCCGGATGGCATTTGGCTTTGGCCAATCAAGACGCTGAAGATTGATGAGAGAACGATCCCGATGAAGATTGCCCCTGGAACGTTTCTGATCATCAAGATGACGGTTACGATCAAGCCAAAAATGGTTACCCAGGCAGCTGGGTTCTTGAAGGAACCAATGGTGACCAGAGTTGCGGAGCTGTTAACGACGATCTTGCCGTTTTGCAGGCCCAGGAAGGCGATGAAGAGGCCGATCCCGGCAGAGATGGCGAACTTCAAGTTGTTAGGGATGCTGTCCACGATCATTTCCCGCAGCTTGAAGACGGTGATCAGGATGAAGATGATGGAAGCAACGAAAACGGCTGCCAGGGCAGTTTGCCACTTAACCTTCATGCCCAGGCAGACAGTGTAGGCAAAGAAAGCGTTCAGGCCCAAAGATGGGGCAGTGGCGATTGGGTAGTTGGCGAAAAGGCCCATGATAAAGCAGCCAAGGGCACTGGCCAAAGCAGTCGCGGTGAACAAGGCACCCTTGTCCATGCCGCTGGCGCCCAAGACGCTAGGGTTGACGAACAAGATGTAGCACATCGCGAAGAAAGTAGTCAAGCCGGCAATGAACTCCCGCTTAGGATTGGTGCCGAGCTTTTTCAAATCAAAGTATTTGTTAATAGATTCCATTGAACTCTTTTTTATCCTCCATCCGAATAACGTTCGGAAACTATCTCCTCTTAGGGAATATTTATACCTTAACATAGGGCTGGGAAAATGTAAACACGAATTATAGTCACGCAGATTAAAGAAAAGTTTCCTTGAAAAAGGGAAAAGCGCTTGAGCTCGCCAAGCTAAGCGTTTGCAACTTTAAATTGTTTTTTAAGCTGTTTCTTGTTTTTTACAAACCGTTTTTTAAAGATTTAAAAGCCCGTTCAGAAAATCAGAGCAAGAAAAAACCGGCTGCTAGCCGGTTTGATAATCCTTAAAAGTTTTAAACGTTCAAGACCTTGTCCAAGAAGCTCTTGGTTTCTTCTTTTTGCGGGTGGTCGAAGATTTGCTCTGGAGTCCCGATTTCCTGGATGACGCCACCGTGGAAGAAGGCTACCTTGTCGGCAACCTGCTTGGCGAAGCCCATTTCGTGGGTGACCACGATCATGGTCATCCCTTCCTTGGCCAGGTTCTGCATAACCTTCAAGACGTCCCCAACCATTTCCGGGTCAAGGGCAGAGGTTGGCTCGTCGAACAGCATGACTTCAGGCTTCATGGCCAAGGCCCGGGCAATCGCTACCCGCTGCTGCTGACCACCGGACAGGGTGCTTGGCTTGACGTCAGCCTTGTCGTCCATGTTGACCAGCTTGAGGTACTTGTGGGCTTCAGCGATGGCCGTCTGCTTGTCTTCCTTGCCCAATTGGGTTGGAGCCAGGGTGATGTTCTCCAAGACCGTCATGTTTGGGAAAAGGTTGAAGTGCTGGAAGACCATGCCGATCTTTTCCCGCATCTTGTTGATGTCGACCTTTGGGTCAGCCAGGTCAATGCCATCCAAGTAGATGTGGCCGTCTTGGAAGTCTTCCAGCTTGTTGATGCAGCGCAGGAAGGTACTCTTGCCTGAACCAGACGGACCGATGATGCAGACGACTTCGCTTGGCGCGACGTCCAGGCTGGCGCCCTTGATGACTTCATGAACGCCGTCATAGCTCTTGTGCAGGTCCTTGACTTGAACCTTGAATTGTTCTTGCTTTTCTACCATAGTTCAGATAGTTCCCCTTCCTAAATCTTCATCTTCTTGTGGACGTAGTTTGAGATCCAGGTCAAAACGGTGATGATTACCAGGTACATTACGGCGATAATCAGCCACATCTTGAAGCCTTGGAAGTTTTGCGCGATCAACGTGTTCCCGGTTTGGGTCAGTTCCATGACCCCGATGGCTGAAAGGATTGAGGTGTCCTTCAGCGTGATGATGAACTGGTTGACCAGGGAAGGAATCATCAGCTTGAAGCCTTGTGGGGCCACGACCTTCCACAGGGCCTTGTAGTATGGCAGACCCAAGGACCGGGCAGCTTCCCACTGACCGACGTCAACGGACTCAAAGCCCCCGCGGACGATCGCGCCGATGTAGGCCCCTTCGTCCAGCATCAAAGTCAAGACGCCGGCAGTAAACAGCGGAATCTTGTGGCCGATCACGGTTGGCATCCCGATGTAGATAAAGAAGCCCAGAACCATCATTGGGATCCCACGGAAGATGTAGATGATGACGTTGGCAATCCCGTGCCAGAATTTGTGTTCAGCAATCCCCATGATCCCCAGAACCAGGCCAAAGAGCATGGCGAAGATGATCCCGACGATTGACAGCTTGACCGTCATCCAGAGCCCAGCGCCCAGGGCACCGGCGTTGGACTTGAGCAGGCCCATGATGGAAGTGTCGGCAACGACTTGGCTCTTGACGGCCTTCTTGCCCGTGTACTTGTTGACGATCTTTTGCAGGCGGCCAGTCTTCTTCAGCCAGCGCAGACCATGGTTGAACATGGCCAAGAGTTCCTTGTTGTGGCCCTTCTTAACGCCGAAGGCCAAAGGAGTGTTGGACATCTGCTTGCCGACGATCTTCAGGCCAGTCCCGTTGGCAATCCCGTAGCGCAGGGCCGGACCGTCATCGATAGCGGCATCGGCGTTGCCGGCCTTTACGTCAGCCCAAGAGGTGTTGGAGCTGCTGTAGTACTTCAGTTTGAAGCCGTACTTCTTGCGGATTGATTCCGCGAACAGGGAGCCGGTGGTCCCGGTCTTGACGTTGACCGTCTTCCCTTTCAGGTCCTTCAGTCCCTTAATCTTGGAGTCCTTGGCAACCGCGAGCACCACGCCGTCGTTGTAGTAGGAGTCACTGAAGTCGATCGTCTTCTTTCTTTCTTCAGTGACGGACATGCCGGCGATCACCCCGTCGATTTGGCCGGACTGCAGGGCCTGGACGTCGGCGTTGAAGGACATGATCTTCAGTTCGTACTTGAAGCCCTCGTGCTTGGCGATTTCCCGGAGGATTTCAATGTCAATCCCCGGCTTTTTGCCATTGTAGGTTCCCTTCTTGTCTTGAATTTCAAAGGGCTCGAAGGTCTGGTCGGTCCCGATAATGTAGGTCTTCTTGCTGGCAGCCCGCGCCTGGCCAGGCAGGGCCAGCGCGACCAGCATCAGCAGTGTTGCCAGTGGAATCAGCAGCATTTGCTTAATTTTTGCGAATCTCATAAAATAAATCACCCTTAATCATTTTGATATCTTTTTAAGCCTTTTTAGAATAAGTTAATAACTATTGTAACATGCTTTGAACTATGACCTATCAGCATTGTGAGAAAAAACTGAGAAAAGACAGCGGATACACTTAAGATAATAAAGTCAAAGCAGACTTTTGCCTTAATTAATTCATTACAACGTTGCCTTTTCTAAGCAAATAAGGAGAAATACGTTATTTAATTTTTTCGGGCCAAGCAAAAAAGCCATCATTTCCTGGGAAATAATGACTTCTTTTGCTGTTAGCTTATTGGCCGATCTCGATGGCCTTTCTGGCAATTTCACCCGCTTGCCAGTTCTTCGGCAGCTTGCCCATCTGCTTGAGCTTAGCGGTGATTTCGGCCAGGACTTCCTCCCGGTCGCTTTGGCTGGCCATGAAATCGTACTTGTCGCCATCCAAGACCATCTTAGGTGAATAGTCGTAGTCTTCATACCATTGATGGTAGTAGCGCAGCATTCGCTTGTAGTAGTCTTCAAGGCCGGGGTCGAAAGTCAATTGTTCATATGACCGGCCCCGCTTCTGGATGCGGTTGATCATTGTTTCGTATGAAACATGGATGTGCACCAAGAGGTCAGGATGCTTCTTCGGCATCCGGTCCAGTTCCTTCATCATGGAGTCGAGCAGCTCGTCGTAAGTCTGGATTTCCAGCTTGTTGGCACGGCCGATGTCGGCATTCATGTGGAAGAAGAGGGAGTCTTCGTAAATTGACCGGTCCAGGACATTGTTGTCGTCGCTCAGCGCCTTCTTGATGCTGTGGAAGCGGGTGTTCAAGAAGAAGAGCTGCAACAGGTAGGTGTACTTTTGCGGATCCTTGTAGAACAAGGGCAGGACTGGGTTGTCATCAACGCTCTCATAGAAGGGCTTGGTGCCCAGATATTTTGACAAAATTGAAGTTAAGCTGGATTTGCCGGCTCCAACGGGCCCACTTAATACAATAACGGTCATCACGTTCCTTCTATCAATTACAAATTGCCGATTTCGCGCAGCTTGCTGTCGATCGTGTCCAAAACGAAGTCCTGATCGTCTTGGTTGTCGACAAAGTCGAACTTGTCGCCATCGATTGCAATCTTTGGCGATACGTCGTATTGTTCATACCATGGCTCATAGTAGCGCAGGAGGTTCTGGTAGTACTCCTTCAGGCCTGGATCAGAGTCAAGCTGCTCGTATGAGCGGCCCCGCTTGTTGATTCGGTTGAGCATCGTGTCCAATGAGACGTGGATGTAAATCAAAAGGTCCGGCTTCTTGCGCGGATTGCCTGGCACGTCTTCCATCATGTTGTCCATCAGGTCGTGGTAGATCTGATATTCAGTTGGGTCAGCAACCCCGTTGTCGACGTTCATGTTGAAGAAGAGCAAGTCTTCGTAGATTGAGCGGTCGAGCACGTCATTGCGGCTGCCTGCCGCCGCGTTGATTTCTTCCAGCCGTTTATTAAGGAAATAAGTGTTGAGCAGGAAGGTGTAGCGCTTCATGTCCTTGTAGTACAGGGGCAGGACAGGGTTATCATTGACCTCTTCGTAGTATGCATGTGTGCCAAGATGCTTGGCTAAGATTTTGGTTAAACTGGATTTGCCGGCTCCAATTGGGCCACTCAAGACAATAACGGTGATCACGCTCTTTCTTTTGGCTAAAAATGATACTAGATATAAGTTGCCATACTAGTTTATTGCAAGATCTAGTGGGTTGGCAAGATTTTTGTCTAAAAAATTATTGCCGCATGCAAACTTGCATTGAAAAAACACGCTGATTTGAATCCAATTCGGATTAACGACAATTTTTTAGCACGGGCTTCTTTTCGTGACCTGCCAGAAGCAGCAGGATGTTTCACGTGGAACGGCTGCATTTAGAAAAGCGTACGAAAGCATCCATGCTGGTTACCCACAATTTCGCGGAAGCTGACCGGTGATTGATCTGGAAGAGTTTGTCTGATGGACTATAATTGCATAAACTAAAAGGATCTGCCTTCTGTTGAGGCAGATCCTTTCGCGTATGCTGTTTAGCGGCCTTTTTTAGAGTAGTTGATCAGGTACTTGGCCAAAGCAATTAGGCCGAAGACTGCCAAAATGACTACGATGACCGTCATGATTGTAAACCAAGGCATTTTCATCACTCCCAATGTTATGTAAGCCAACAATTTTTTACATATTATACTATCATTACCTGCTGCTTACGATCTCTAAACTGGGTCAATCAACAATAGCCAGGCTGTTTCTTTCCAAAACTGTTGCAATTTTCTTCATTTCGTCTTCAGTATCGTCTGACAATGTTATTTGTAAGATCAGAGCTTCAGCTTCATTTGTAGCTAATTTTAATTGGTAGCCATTTCTGTGGAGAAATAATAGCGTACTAATATACGCCGTGCGTTTATTTCCATCTTCAAAAATATGTTTCTTGGTTATTTTTTGCATGATGTAGGCAGCTTTCAGCCAAATAGTCGGATAAAGTTCTGTGCCAAAAACAACCATCTGAGGTTGCTCAACTACGACAGACAAACCTTGAGGGTATTGCAAGTCTGTTGCTTTTTGTCCCAGTCTTTCTAGAACTCGTTTATTAACCGCCACTATCTCTTCAGCGCTTAAGTAGTTCATTCGTCTTTCAGCCGCTCCATCAATTCGCGATTTTCGTCAAACAGTTTATCAATTAAGGCAAGTGTTTCAGGACTAACCTTTTTCCTCTTTTTAAAAGTAATTGTTTGACCATCGGGAGATATTTCTTTATCAAAAACGTCTCCAGCGTTGGCAGACAATAATTCCTTGTCGTGCTTTGTCACTCTAAAACCATACGAATTTCCGGATTTAAACAGTTTGGACGTCCCAATTGAAGATTGCATTACCATCACCTCGTAATTACATTTTAGTATTTTGTAATTACGAAGTAAATTAATTAGCCTCCTGTTTTGCTTCTTATTTAAGCAAGCTGGCGGCTGCCTGGTCGGCAATCACGGTCACGTGAGGGTGCTTTTGCAAGATGCTGGCTGGGACATCCGTAGTCACTGGCCCTTCAACCATAGCCTTGATGGCCTTGGCCTTGCTTTCTCCCTTGGCCAAAAGGACGATTTCCTTTGCGGCCATGATGTTGGCGATCCCCATGCAGATGGCGCTCTTTGGCACGTCATCGATGCTGTCGAAGAAGCGGGCGTTGGCCTTGATCGTGCTTTCCGTTAAAGCTACCTCATGAGTCACGCTGTCAAACGGCGTGCCTGGCTCGTTAAAGGCAATGTGTCCGTTTTGCCCGATCCCCAAGACCTGTAAGTCGACCGGGTTGTCTGCCAAAATCTGGTTGTATCGGCCGCACTCTGCCTGGATGTCCTTTGCCTGACCATCTGGCAGGTAAGACTGCTTGAATGGCTTGTACTGGAAGAGATGCTGGTTCATGAAGTAGTGGTAGCTCTGCGGGTTTTCCGGGCTGAGACCAACGTATTCATCCAAGTTGACGCTGGTCATTTGACTGAAGTCGAGCTGGCTGGCCACCATCTCCTGGTAGAGCTCAACTGGTGAAGACCCGGTTGCCAAGCCCAAGGTCTTAGCCCCTTCGTCAACCGCCTTTGCCAAAAGGTCAAAGGCCTGCTTGCCTAATTCACTGGCGTTTTTCACAACGATAACTTTCATCTTGATCACGACTCCTTGATTTTTTTGCTTACTCATATTGGTATAGTCCATTTTAGGACCGCGGAGATTTTTTGTCAAGGTATAGACCAATAAATCTTGGTAAATTCTGAGTGTCTTTTTTAAAAAAGTTGCCTTCCTTGTACTATGCTTAGAAGGAAGAAAAAAGGGAGGGAATCTCATGAAATACATGACCGTCAAAGGGGAAAAATTGAGCCAGCTGGGCCTGGGCACTTGGAACATGGGGGAAAATGCCGGCAGGCGGGAGGAGGAAATCGCGGCTATAAGATGCGGCTTGGCATCCGGGGTCAACGTGATCGACACCGCTGAAATGTATGGGGAAGGGCGGGCTGAAAGCCTGGTTGGCGAAGCCATCAAGGACCTGGACCGGAGCCAGCTCTTCCTTATTTCCAAGTTCTACCCCTGGCATGCCAGTCCTGATGACCAGAAAAAAAGCCTGGCCGCCAGCTTAAAGCGGCTGGGGACAGACTATCTGGACTTGTATCTTTTGCACTGGAAGAGCGACTATCCTTTGGCAGAAACCGTCAAGGGCCTGCAGGATTTGCAAGCTGCCGGCCTGATCCGCCACTGGGGCGTCTCCAACTTTGACACGGCTGATATGCAGGAGCTGGTAGATATCGCCGGGGAAGGGGCCGTTTTTGCCAATGAAGACCTCTACAATCTCGACAAGCGGGGCGTTGAATATGACCTCCTGCCTTGGCAAAAGCAACATGGCATTGCTTTTATTGGCTATTCGCCCTTTAACTCAGGCAACGGGCAATCCATCCCCGTCAAAGCCAGCTTAAAGCAGATCGCTGACAAGCGGGGCGTGTCCGTTCACCAAGTCATGCTGGCTTGGACCATGCGGACCGGGCAGGTATTGACGATTCCCAAAGCCAGTTCAGTTGACCACATGCGGGCCAACCTGGCGGCTGCTGACCTGGCCTTGACCGCCGGCGAACTGGCCGCCTTGGACCGGGATTACCTGCCACCGAAGAGCAAGCAGCCTTTGGAGAGCATTTAATTTTTGTGCATACAGCCAGCAAAAATTCAGTTAAAATTGCTAAATATCCGGATAAAGGCTGACAGCGGCTTAATAGCGCACTATAATGCAGGCTGTAAGAAGCTTATTGGAAAAGAGTGCAAGCTGCATGAAAAAGAGAAAGATAGTGTATGTTATCTATGCTGCTTTGACGGCGGCAATTTTGCTTTTGGCCAGGAAGCATTTCTTTGAATTAAAGGGGAGTGCCTTGGATTTGGTGAATACGGGCTTTTGTACTTATTCCGTCCGAGACCAGGTCCTGACGTGGAACCTGCTCTTCTTTGACTGGGTCAGCGTCATGCTGCCGCGTTTGGACCTGGCTGGGATTGAGCCCTTCCTGCTCACCCGGCATCCAAGCCGGAAGCAGTGTGCCCTGTTGCGGCTGAAACGGTCCTGGCCCTACCTGGCCATCCTGCTCGTGATCCACTTGATCTACTGGCCCGGCAGCTGGCTGGCGGCTGGGTCCCTTGTTCTGCTCTTTGCGGCAGCTGTTTGGATGACCCTTTACCAGCGCCGCTACTTAGACGGGATCAAAGAAAGCGTCTGGGTCTTCGCGGCCTTCGTGCTTTTGCGCCTGCTGATTACTTTATTGTTTAAGATCTGAAAAAAGCCTTGCTCCGTGTGGACAATGTCATTAAGTTAAGGCATTGACTTCGAACAGGGAACCGCTTTGAGACACTCATCTAAGTTAGGTGGTTGTCTTTTCTGCTTTTTGGGTATGACAAATAAGCAGTCGATTGACTGTTTTTTACGAAATTCGATAGTTTAAACTAACGGAACCTTGAAACCGTAGAGGTCTTGGATATTGTCTACCTTTTCGGACTGGATGATGATAAGCTTCTATTTCTTCGATCATCTGCTTTGAATTGCCTATCATGGGCGTTGTATAATATCGGTGAACTATGTTGGCCGCCTCTTTAAAATCTATCTCATGAGGCCATTTTCTGTGAGCATCAGCTATCCGGCAAAGGGATATGATTCTGTTGACCACGTTAAACATAATCAGCTGAGAGTACAACTCGATTTCTTGAAACGCTGTTTTTTTCGAATGAAAACATACTGCACCGAGATCATACTTTAGCTTGCGAAATGAGCTCTCAATATCCCAGCGCAGATGATACAGATTTCTCATTTCACTAAGTGGGAAGTCACTCGGGCTTAGATTAGTAGCCAGTACTTCCCACTTAGTCTTTACCAATAGTGGGTCGTTGATCTTAAGTTTAACGATTCTGCAGTGGACCGGACAAAAGCTTTCAAAATCCCAGTGCGCTGTACGGTACTTAGGTGAATATTTGTCCTTATAGCGATGATTCGGGGCATTGATCTTGTGATACTCTGGATGAAGCTTCTTTTGCTTGGCGCTATTGGTGATGTTAAGCGTCATCTCAAGATCGCATTCTTGATCGGGAAGATCGCTAATTTCCCGAATAGCACTTTTGCTTTGAGTTCTTAGACGGATAACATAGTTGCAGTTAGACAGTCGATTGCCATGCTCGAAAAGATTGAAGGATTCATAGCCGCGATCCATCAGTACGATATAGCGGTGTTGAAGTCTTAAGTTCTGAAGGATGTGCACAGCTGCACTGCGTTCATCCATACTCTTTCGTGATTGCAATAAGCAGTCTAGGTAACAACAATTTGCGATATCGTAAAGGATATTGGCATGAATCAAACATGTGCCTTTGGTCGTTAATTTATTATCGTCCGAAGGCTTTTTTCTTGTCTGAATATTGCATAGAAACATTGAATTCTTATCATACGGCAAAGCAAAGTCACTACCATCAATTGCCAGCAGCCGATAGCCATGATACAAAGCAGGCTGTTTCAAAGTTGAATTGAATTCATACAGAATTGCCTTAAATAATCTAGGGTTAACCTTTGATTTCTGCTGTTCGTAAGCCGACGCGGTCATTCGCTTAGAAGGCTTAGGAAATGCGTCAGCCAGCTCCTTGTTCAAGCAGTTTCCTTGCATGGCAAGAGTGGTCTTAATGAATGTCTTAGCATCCAGTTTTCTTTTACGCGTGAAGTCTTTGCTTGGATGATAAACAAAGTAATTGATACATTCGGCAGCCATGTCTGTAACAGAATCAAGCTGTCTTAGGACTTGATGCTTCTTAGTCATGAAAATACGCCACCTTTGATAAAATCTCTAACCAAAGATAGCGTAAAGCGGTTTCAAAAATTAAGCCAAAAAACACTCATCAAACTTTGAAGTGCCCTACAATTGTTAGACATAGACATCTAACGATTGTGGGGTATCTTTATGACCAAATATTCATCCGAATTAAAAGTACAAGTTGCTTCCGATTATCTTAATGGCAGAGGATCATACAAGG